>DASQNW010000502.1:0-30621 GCA_035644775.1 Chitinophagaceae bacterium
GGTAATTTATGAATATTAAAGCACTCTATGTTCATATTCGGGCCCGGAGCCTTTTTCACCTTCCTGTTGGATGGAAAAGTTCCCTCCCTGGCTACCTATGAGAGTTAATGTGACGTTCTTCCAACTCTATAGAGCAAAGCTGGATACTCACAAAATACCGTTCACACAAAAGCCAGCGGCGCCTTCGTCACCACTGGCCTTGTTACGCTGCATTAGCGTCTGCAAATGCAATGAATTAGCTTTTTGTTCTTAGCTGTTGACCAACTCGGGCTTACCAGCTTTTGCACTCGGCGCGGCTTGGTTTTCCGGGCGTAAGCTTCTTACGGTTTTGCCCGCCTGCCACATTTCGCTTTCTCTCAATTCCTTTAGTTCAACTTCCAACTTCTCGCGGTAGTCCGGCTGGCTGTTGGAGTCGATAGACCGCTTTGATTCTTTGCCCGTTGCCACGCTTTCATATAGCTCGTTGAAAACAGGTAAAGTGGCATCGCGAAATCTCTTCCACCAATCAAGTGCGCCGCGCTGTGCTGTAGTAGAGCAATTGGCATACATCCAATCCATACCGTTTTCTGCAACCAATGGCATCAGTGACTGAGTGAGTTCTTCAACAGTTTCATTGAACGCTTCGGATGGTGTGTGTCCTTTGTCGCGCAGCACCTGGTATTGAGCTGCAAAAATTCCCTGGATGGCGCCCATTAGAGTGCCTCTTTCACCAGTAAGATCGGAGTATACTTCTTTGCGAAAATCAGTTTCAAACAAATATCCGCTGCCCACTGCAATTCCCAGTGCTACTACCCTTTCTTTTGCACGACCTGTGGCATCCTGGTAAATCGCGTAGCTGCTATTCAACCCGCGGCCTTGCAAGAACATGCGGCGGAGCGAAGTGCCTGAACCTTTTGGGGCCACCAAAAATACGTCCACGTCAGAAGGCGGCCTAATGCCCGTTTGCTCATTAAATGTGATACCAAAGCCGTGGGAGAAATACAATGCTTTACCAGTGGTAAGGTGCTTCTGCACCGTTGGCCACAATTCTATTTGGGCTGCATCAGACAACAAGTAGCATATGATAGTGCCGCGTTGCAATGCTTCTTCTATTTCAAATAATGTTTCACCGGGTACAAAACCATCAGCAACAGCTTTATCCCAGGTTTTTGAGTTCTTTCTCTGTCCAACAATTACGTTGATGCCGTTATCTCTCTGGTTCAGCGCCTGACCCGGTCCTTGCACGCCATAACCAATTACGGCAATGACTTCATCTTTTAGCACCTCTTGTGCTTTTGATAAGGGAAACTCGTCACGAGTCACTACATTTTCCTCAACACCGCCGAAATTTAAATTTGCCATGGTTGTTTAGTTTATGAGAATTTGAATGTTAACTGTTTCATGGACGGTTTCTCACACCGGCCGCAAAGGTTCTAATTATTTTGTTACAAGCAGCGGTAATTATAATCGTCGCCTGTTGTGTTTTCTGTGGTTTTCCAAAATCATCGTAGAGATATTGAATTTCACTTACGTGATGCCAGTTGAACGATGATGCTTCCGAAAACGTCAGCCAAGATTGCTTTCGTAGATTGCTGTTCTGACTAATAGCCTGTGTCCGGAAACACTTCTGCCTGCTTGCTTAAATATTCGTTTTCAATCACCTCGTCACTAGGTTCCTGTTGTTCAAATTCCTTCAATTTTTCATGGAAGCCCCTGCTTTCCCTGATGATCGCAATTCTTGCACTCCGTACAAACTCAATTAACCCGTATGGAGCCAACACTTCTATCAGCTTTTCTGTTTCCTCTCGCTGGCCTGTAGCTTCAAATACAGTATAGTCTTTCCTGATGGCTACCACCCGGGCGCCATACTTGCGCAGCCATCTTTCTACTTTAACTTTTTCGGCAATTACATCTGTAGGCACTTTGTAAAGAGCCATTTCCTGCCACACGATTTCTTCGTTCGTATGATAGTATGCTTTCAGCACTTCCACTTGCTTTTCTATTTGCCGTACCAGCTTCCGCACAACGTCTTCTACTTCGTCAATCACAATCGTAAACCGGTGAATTCCCTCTATTTCAGATGGTGAGGT
Source organism: Chitinophagaceae bacterium (assembly GCA_035644775.1). GTDB lineage: Bacteria > Bacteroidota > Bacteroidia > Chitinophagales > Chitinophagaceae > Flavisolibacter. The sequence continues at coordinate 2,070 of DASQNW010000502.1, forward strand.
ATTCAAGCTGTCAATGTTGATTTTTCTCCGTGAAAATATAATGGCAATGCGATTAAGCAATCCTATATGATTCTCTGTGTAAACAGTGATGGTATATTCCTGTTTCATGTGACTTTACTTTACGCTTCAAGCATTTTGCTCTCGGCAAACTCAATTTTTTGATAATGTTCAACAACCGGAAACGGATCATAAAAATGATGCAGTAGCTGTTTCCAATCTTTATATGCTTCACTTTGCCGGAAGCCTATTGTATGATCTTCAAGGGTCTTCCATTTAACAAGCAACAAAAATTTATTTTCTACTTCCATGCATTGTTCAAGGCTGTGCTCCACGTAACCTTTCATGCTGCTGATAAATTTTTCAGCTTTATGAAACGACTGTTTGAAGGGTTCATTTGTTCCCGGCACGATTTGCAGAAGAGCAATTTCAGTAACCATTTTAATACCAAGTAATGGTTTTTAAGAAAGCCTGATTTCTGCTACGCTACATCCTTGCGGCACCATAGGAAACACGTTGTTTTCCTTGCCCACCATCACCTCCAGCAAGTAAGCGCCCTGGTGGTCGAGCATCGTTTTCAGTGCGTTCTTAAGATCTTCTCTTTTGTCAATTTTTTGGCCCTCGATATTGTAGCCTTTTGCAACAGTTACATAATCGGGGCTGGTGATGTTTACAAAAGAATAGCGTTTATCATGAAACAACTGTTGCCACTGGCGCACCATTCCTAAAAACTCGTTATTGAGAATCAAGATCTTTACATTGATGTCAAACTGCATGATGGTGCCCAGCTCTTGTATGGTCATCTGAACGCCACCATCGCCAATGATGGCAACAACAGTTCTTTCCGGCGCACCATATTTTGCCCCCATAGCAGCGGGCAGTGCAAAGCCCATTGTTCCTAAGCCACCGGATGTGACGTTGCTTTTTGATTGATTGAACCTGGCATACCTGCAGGCCACCATCTGGTGCTGGCCCACATCAGTTACTATTATTGCCTCACCACCTGTTAACTGGTTTAGCTCATTGATCACTTCTGCCATACTCAGTTGCTCAGAATCAGGATTCATCTCAGGCTGTATGCAGGTTTCTTCTTCTTTCTTCTGAAATTCTTTGAATTTATTAAACCACTGAGGGTATACCCTTTGCTCCACCAACTCAGTAAGCATAGGTAGTGTTTCCTTGCAATCACCCCACACTGGAACGGTTGCCTTTACATTCTTATCGATCTCTGCTGGGTCGATATCGAGGTGAATAACTTTTGCTTGCTTTGCATATTTATCTAACCGTCCCGTGACGCGATCATCGAAGCGCATACCAATTGCAATCAGCACATCACATTCGTTTGTTAACACATTAGGTCCATAGTTTCCATGCATGCCCAACATACCTACATTCAGCGGATGGTCGGTGGCTAATGCACTTAAACCTAAAATGGTCCATGCTGCAGGTATTCCTGATTTTTCTATGAACCTCTGAAACTCTTTTTCCGCTTTTCCCAATATCACGCCCTGTCCGAAGATCACGAACGGCTTTTCTGCTGAATTGATCAGACGAGCTGCCTCTTCAACAAATTCTTTTCTGACAATCGGCTTCGGACGATAGCTGCGGATGTGACTACATTTCTGATAGCCTTTGTAATCAAATTTCTGAATCTGTGCATTCTTGGTGATATCGATCAAGACAGGCCCAGGCCTTCCACTTTTAGCCAGGTAAAATGCTCTGGCCATCACATCGGGAATCTCTGTAGCATCGGTTACCTGGTAATTCCATTTGGTAACAGGTGTAGTGATATTGATGACATCTGTTTCCTGAAAAGCGTCGGTGCCAAGCAGGTGAGCAAATACCTGTCCCGTGATGCATACCAAAGGTGTACTATCAATCAGAGCATCGGCCAGGCCGGTAACCAGGTTTGTTGCACCGGGGCCGCTAGTGGCAAATACAACTCCTACTTTGCCTGAAGTACGGGCATAACCTTGACCAGCATGGATGCCGCCCTGCTCGTGTCGAACCAGAATGTGATTCAACTTTTCCTGGTAGTCATACAAAGCATCATAAATGGGCATGATAGCGCCACCGGGATAGCCGAAAATCGTCTCCACGCCTTCTGCAATAAGTGCTTCCAATACAGCTACTGAACCGCTTATGTTTTCTTCCGCTGTTGCGGTATTGGCGCTGGATGCTTTGGGCTCATTTGCCTTATCGATTGTTTGCGTTGCCATGTGTTTTATTTTACAGCAGTGAGAAGATATAAAACTCACTGGGTGACCTCTCTTTATCTACAATTCGTCAGTTACGCAGCCATTCGCCGCGTTCTTTACGGACAGTGCATATTTGAAGAGAAGTCCTTTGTTTACTTTCAATGAGGGTTGTTTCCATTCCGCTTTCCTCCTCGCGAGTTCTTCATCACTTACATTGAGTGAAATTGTGTTGGTGCTAGCATCAATTTCAATAACGTCCTCGTCTTTCACCAATGCTATTGTACCGCCATCGTATGCTTCCGGCGTAATATGTCCGACGACAAAGCCATGTGTGCCGCCACTAAATCGTCCATCTGTAATTAGGGCAACTGATTTCCCCAGGCCAGCACCAATAATAGCTGATGTTGGCTTCAACATTTCGGGCATGCCGGGTCCGCCCTTTGGCCCAACATACCGGATTACCACTACATCACCGGCTTTTACTCTGCCGCTTTGAATGCCGGCGATGAGCTCTTGCTCACCATCAAATACTCTGGCGGGTCCCGTAAAACGTTCACCTTCTTTACCACTGATTTTAGCGACGCTACCTTCTTTCGCTAGGTTGCCATACAATATCTGCAAATGGCCTTTTTGCTTAATTGGTTTTTCTACTGGTAGTATGATTTGTTGTTCCTCGAAATTCAGATCAGGTGCTGGTGCCAGGTTTTCTGCTATTGTATTTCCTGTAACCGTTAAACACTCGCCGTTCAACAAACCTTTTTTCAACAAATACTTCATTACTGCAGGAGTGCCACCATACTGGTGAAGATCCTGCATCAGGTATTTTCCACTTGGTTTGAAATCTGCCAGCACCGGAATTCGGTTACTTACGGCTTGAAAATCGTCCTGCGTCAAATCAATGTCTACACTACGTGCCATTGCAATCAGGTGCAATACTGCATTGGTGGAGCCGCCAAGAACCATAATCGTAGTGATTGCGTTCTCAAACGCAGCCCTCGTCATAATATCACGCGGCTTGATATCTTTTTGGAGTAGCAGTCGGATGGCCTTGCCTGCTTCGAGGCATTCTTTCTTTTTTTCTTAGCTTATAGCCGGGTTGGAAGAAGAATAAGGAAGACTCATTCCGAGTGCTTCTATTCCGGTAGCCATGGTGTTTGCTGTATACATGCCCCCACAAGCACCTGCTCCAGGGCAGGATGCCTTAACTACACATCTAAAATCTTCCTGGCTGATGGTGCCTGCTATCTTTTGTCCTAAGGCTTCGAACGCAGAGATGATGTTCAGATCCTGCCCATTGTGATGGCCTGGAGCAATAGTGCCGCCGTATACCATAATTGCAGGGCGGTTCAGACGGCCCATGGCCATCAGCGAACCGGGCATATTCTTATCACATCCGGGTAACGCTATTATCCCGTCATAATATTGAGCACCACACACTGCTTCAATCGAGTCGGCAATCAAGTCCCTGCTTACCAGGGAATAGCGCATGCCATCAGTTCCATTGCTCATACCGTCACTCACACCAATGGTGTTGAAGATGAGACCCACCAAGTCGTTGTCCCAAACACCCTGTTTAACAATTTTCGCAAGATCGTTGAGATGCATGTTGCAGGTATTTCCATCATATCCCATGCTCACAATCCCTACCTGTGCTTTGTTCATGTCGTCATCCGTCAGTCCAATGCCATACAACATTGCCTGAGCTGCCGGTTGAGTTTCGTCTTGCGTTAATACCTTACTGTATTTATTTAATTCATTCATAACTTACTGAAAAACCCGCCTGAACTGGGAGACGGGTCTATATTCCGTGTTCAATATCAACTTCACTTCGGTACTAAAGCACCTTAAATGATTGTTGACTTTCGCAATTCAATGTTCGACTGATTTACATCTCTCGGAATTCTGTTAGCAACATAGTCACTGATTAGTTCCCCTATGGTAGATGTAAAATAGGAATTGATCGGGTCAATATCTTTAGTCACAAAACCATTGCTGATTGTCCAAACGGCTCCGTCTCTTACCAGCCCTGCCTCTTCATGCAGACCCAAATGTTCCAGCATCATAGCCGCAGATAAGATGGATCCAAGCGGATTCGCGATATCTTTCCCTGCTGCTTGCGGATAGGAACCATGAATGGGCTCGAACAATGCTGTAGCGTCTCCGATTGAAGATGAGGGCAGTAAACCCAGCGAGCCACATATTACCGATGCCTCATCTGAGAGAATATCACCAAACATGTTTTCTGTAAGTATCACATCAAACTGTTTTGGATTCAAAATTATCTGCATCGCAGCATTGTCAACGAACATATAATCCACCTTAACGTCTTCATACCTTAAAGCAACTTCCTGAACAATTTTTCTCCACAATCTTGAGGTTTCCAGCACATTAGCTTTATCGACAAGCGTCAGTTTTTTCCTACGTTGCCTCGATGCTTTGAAGGCCAGTTCGGCAATTCTTTCTATCTCTATTTTATGATAGATGCAAAGATCTGAAGCTGTAGAAAAATCATCTGCTGTGCTCTTCTCTCCAAAATAAATTCCCCCTGTAAGCTCGCGGTAGATAACGAAGTCAACGTCTTCTAACAGTTTGTCTTTGAGGGGGGACAAATGTTGCAAAGGCGGGTAAGCACTCACAGGTCTGATATTGGCATACAGTCCAAGCGACTTCCGCAATTTCAACAAACCTTGCTCAGGCCGAACTTTTGCAGTCGGATCATTGTCGAATTTCGGATGTCCGATGGCACCAAAAAGAATGGCATCACTATCAACACAAATTTCCAGTGTTTCGTCTGGCAACGCTGTGCCTGTTTTGTCAATTGCATCAGCGCCCATCAAACAGTAGTTGTAACGAAACTCATGGCCATATTGCTCTGCAACAGCATTTAAAATGCGTATTGATTGTTGCGTCACTTCAGGACCAATACCATCCCCAGGTATTACTGCTATATCAAAAGAGCTATTTTCGTTTCCCTTCAGGGTTGATCTTATTTCACCGCTATTTCTATGCTCCGCCATACTCTTAAATTTATCGTCAGAATGCCAGCCTTGCTTTTGTTTTGAAGCAGATCAGGCTACAATGCTCGCCTCCGGCTGGTGCCTTTTTGCGAGTTGAACCAGATCTTCTTCCTGCACTTCTTTCTTGGTATCTGCTATTTTCAAAAACTCGGGATACAACACATCGATATCATTTCTGTTGAACTGAAAACCTAATTTTTGAAGGCGATGCGCCAGCGCACTACGACCACTCCGGGCTGTGAGCACTATCTTACTTCCATCAGCGCCTACCTCATCTGGATTGATGATTTCATAGGTGAGGGAATCTTTTAAAAATCCGTCCTGATGAATGCCCGATGAATGGGAAAATGCATTTGATCCAACGATAGCTTTGTTTGGCTGCACCGGCATGCGCATGATTTCAGACACAAGGCGGCTCATCGGGTTAAGCATTTTAGTATTGATTTGCGTGTGAAAGCCAAGGCTTTTGTGTTGTTGCAAAACCATCACTACTTCTTCAAGCGAGGTATTCCCAGCTCTTTCGCCCAGACCATTAATGGTGCACTCAATCTGCCTTGCACCACTGATAACGCCGGCGATGGAGTTGGCAGTGGCAAGACCCAGATCGTTGTGGCAGTGACAGGAGAGAACTGCTTTATCAATGTTGGATACGTTGTTGACAAGAAAAGCAATTTTTTCTCCGTACTGATGCGGCAAACAATAGCCAGTCGTATCTGGTATATTAACAGTAGTGGCACCGGCAGCAATCACTGCCTCTACTACTTTAGCCAAGTACTCGTTGTCAGTGCGACCAGCATCCTCTGCATAGAATTCAACATCGTTTGTGAAATTCCTGGCCCACTTCACACATTGCACAGCGCGTTGCAAAATATCTTCTCTGGTAGAATTGAACTTTCCTTTAATGTGGTAATCCGAAGTGCCGATGCCGGTATGTATTCGAAAGCGGCTGGCAGGTTTTAAGGCTTCTGCGGCCACTTCGATATCTTTTTGAACTGCGCGACTAAGGCCGCAGATTACCGCACTTTTTACCGTTTTCGCGATCTGGTGTACCGATTCAAAATCACCGGGGCTAGAAATGGGAAATCCTGCTTCCAGAATGTCAACTCCAAGCTCCTCAAGCTTCAACGCCAGTTCTACTTTTTCCTTGGTGTTTAACTTACAGCCCGGCACCTGTTCTCCATCTCTAAGTGTAGTATCGAAAATGAATACCTTGTTGTTAGCCATAAGATTAGTAGGATGAATAAAAAAGCAGGCTGCTTGTTTTAACGATTGCTTGCTTATAAATTTGGGAAAACAGCCTGCGACGACTAAAATAGGCAGAGATTAGCAAGTCGTAAACACAAAATAACTGCAATTTTACACCAATGAATCCACTAAAAAACCCCTGAAATCCGCTGCTGCACAGGATTTCGGGCTAAATGAATTACGATGCCCAACCGATCTACAGATGCTTTATTTCAGCTGGTTCATTCACTGCAGAAGTCTGAAAAGCGGAATTTTAAATTGTATATAAAGCGTAATTCTGATAATGAAGATCTAAAGATCGTCCAGCTTTTTGATGCGCTTGACAAAATGAGCGACTACGATGAAAGCCTGTTGTTAAAGAAATATCCATCGATTAAAAAGCAACAACTGTCTAACATCAAAGCACATTTGTACAAGGAACTGCTGCGGAGCCTTCGCCTTCTTGCAAGCGAGCAGGACCTGGATATTCAACTTCATGAGCAGCTCGATTATGCTCGGATATTATACAACAAAGGGCTATATCTCCAAAGCTTAAAGCTGCTTGAAAAAATTAAGGAAACTGCTAAAGGCAACAACCAGGTCAGCCTGCTGGTACAGGTAATTTTTCTTGAAAAGAAAATAGAATCACTTCACATCACCCGTAGCATGCAGGACCGTGCAGATCAATTGGCTACCGAAGCCAATACCGTTAATGATCGCCTGTTGCTTGTGACAACGCTTTCCAATCTGTCGTTACAACTATATAGCTGGTACATCAAGAACGGCCATACACGGGATGAGCGGGCAGAGGCAAGCCTGATAGAATTCTTCCACGCGAGTTTGCCGCCGAACGCTGCAAACCTTAAAGGCTTTTATGAACGCCTGTACCTTTATCAAAGCTATTGCTGGTACACCTTCATCAGGCAGGACTTTCTATCCTATTACCGGTATACTCAAAAGTGGGTAGATTTGTTTTCTGCTGAGCCCTTTATGATAGAGATAGAAACAGCTCATTATATAAAAGGGTTACACAATCTGCTCAATGCCCATTTTGACCTGCAGAACTACCAAAAATTCGACGAAGCACTCCGCCATTTTGAACAACTTGCCGAATCCAAGTCCGTTCAGGACAACGATAACAACCGCATACAAGTTTTCGTGTATTTATATACCGCAAAGCTGAATAAGCACTTCATGGACGGTGCTTTCCGCGAAGGAATAAAACTGGTACCTGAGATTGAGGAGAAACTGGAGGAATATTCTATCTATATCGATCGCCACAGGGTGCTCATATTTTACTATAAAATAGCTTCGCTCTACTTCGGCAGTGGTGACTATGAAAAAGCTGTTGATTACCTGAACAAGATCATTAATTGGAAGGTAGACCTGCGAAACGACCTCCAATGTTATGCACGGCTGTTGCACCTGATTGCACATTACGAACTAGGCAATATGGACTTGCTGGAGTACCTGGTAAAATCAGTTTATAGGTTTATGGCAAAGATGGAAAACTTGAGCCTCGTTGAGGAGGAGATCCTTAACTTCTTAAGAAAATCACTGAAGCTAAACCGGTTTCAGATAAAAGCAGAATTTGAGAAGTTACTCCATATACTAAAGAACCTTGAACGCAACCGTTTCGAGACCCGCGCCTTTATTTATCTGGATATCATTTCCTGGCTGGAAAGCAAACTAAAGAAGGTGCCCGTACAGGATATCATAAGGGAAAAGTACCTTCAAAAGATTCGTATGAAAGAACACCCCATGCATGCTACACAATAATCAGGCAAGCGAGGCCATAAAACGCCAGGTTGAAAGTTGCTGAGTTAACAAAAGTTTAGTGTCCCAGGTGGGTCTATGGATCGGTAGGAATGGTTTATTTCTCCTGAATCCTTACCTTTGCCGTCTTAATTTGGGTATATTGGCCTTTTTGTCTCGAAATTCAGCACTTAAATTATTGAAATTCAACTGAGTACTCCTCCCCAGGAGCAGCTAAAGTAGTGCTGTTTTCGTACAAAGAGGCCATTGTGCCTGATAGCTTTTAAAAATCAGAAAAACAAAATATGGCTCTAAGAAAAGACAATCGTCCGAAAGCTACATTTTCTAAAATTACCATCGGATTGGCTTCCCCAGACAGCATTCTCGAAAAGAGCTTTGGTGAAGTATTAAAGCCTGAAACTATCAACTATCGTACGTACAAGCCTGAGCGTGACGGTTTGTTCTGCGAAAGAATTTTTGGCCCTGTAAAGGACTATGAGTGTGCTTGCGGCAAATACAAGCGTATTCGCTATAAGGGCATTGTTTGCGACCGTTGTGGTGTGGAAGTTACAGAGAAGAAAGTACGGCGGGAGAGAATGGGCCATATCAAATTAGTGGTTCCCGTAGTGCATATCTGGTACTTTAAATCGCTCCCAAACAAAATTGGTTACCTCCTTGGTGTGAGTTCAAAAAAACTGGAGAGCATCATTTACTACGAGCGATTTGTAGTAATACAATCCGGCATCAGGGCTGATAAAGGCCAAAATCCCGGAGACCTACTAACCGAAGAAGAATACCTTGATATCTTAGATGCGCTTCCAAAAGATAACCAGTATTTGCCTGATGAAGATCCGAACAAATTCATTGCAAAGATGGGTGCCGAAGCGGTGCATGATATGCTCGCAAGGATTGACCTTGATCAATTGTCATTTGATTTGCGAAATGCTGCCGCTACTGAAACTTCTCAACAACGTAAAGCAGATGCTTTAAAGCGCTTGAGCGTTGTGGAATCGCTGCGTGATGCGAACACAAGAATTACAAACCGTCCTGAATGGATGGTGATGCAATATATTCCCGTAATTCCACCAGAACTTCGTCCGTTAGTTCCCCTTGACGGCGGCCGTTTTGCGTCTTCCGACCTGAACGATCTCTACCGTCGGGTGATCATCCGTAATAATCGTTTGAAACGATTGCTGGAGATCAAAGCGCCAGAGGTGATTCTGCGCAATGAGAAGCGTATGTTGCAGGAAGCTGTCGATAGCTTGTTTGACAACAGCCGTAAATCAAACGCTGTAAAAGCCGAAGGTGGTCGTGCATTGAAATCGCTTTCTGATGTCTTAAAAGGAAAGCAAGGTCGCTTCCGTCAGAATCTATTAGGTAAACGTGTTGACTACTCTGGTCGTTCGGTAATCGTAGTGGGTCCTGAGTTAAAGTTGCATGAATGTGGTCTTCCGAAAGACATGGCTGCTGAATTGTTCAAGCCATTTATTATCAGGAAGCTCATTGAAAGAGGCATTGTTAAGACCGTGAAATCTGCCCGTAAACTGGTGGATAAGAAAGAAGCGGTTGTTTGGGATATCCTTGAAAACATCTTAAAGGGTCACCCGGTGATGTTAAACCGTGCCCCAACACTACACCGTCTGTCCATCCAGGCTTTCCAACCGAAATTGGTTGAAGGAAAGGCCATTCAGTTGCACCCGCTTGTGACAACGGCTTTCAACGCCGACTTTGATGGTGACCAGATGGCTGTACACGTACCGTTAAGTAATGCCGCTGTTTTGGAAGCTCAGTTGCTGATGCTTGCTTCTCACAACATTTTAAATCCTCAGAACGGTACTCCAATCACACTGCCTTCGCAGGACATGGTGTTGGGCTTGTATTATATATCGAAAGGAAAAAAATCCACTGAAACTGAAATAGTAAAAGGTGAAGGCAAGGCTTTCTACAGCGAAGAAGAGGTAATCATCGCATACAACGAAGGCAAGATAGATCTGCACGCTCAAATCAAAGTAAAAACAAACGTGCGTGAAGGCGAAGAACTCGTGCACAAACTAATAGATACTACAGTCGGCAGGGTTTTGTTCAACCAGCATGTGCCTAGAGAAGTGGGTTATGTGAACGCGTTGCTGACCAAAAAGAACCTTCGCGAAATCATTGGCGATATAATCAGCATCACAAATATTCCGAAGACTGCAAAATTCCTCGACGACATTAAGCAGCTTGGTTTCCGGATGGCTTATGCAGGCGGCTTGTCCTTCTCGATTAATGATCTGATTATTCCCGATATCAAAAATGAATTGCTGGAAAATGCAAAGTCAGAAGTGGATGAAGTGTGGGAAAACTACAATATGGGTTTAATTACGAACAACGAACGTTACAACCAGATTGTCGATATCTGGTCTCGTGTTGACACCCGTATTACTGAAACCCTTATCCGGGAATTGGCAACTGATAAGCAAGGATTCAACTCTGTGTTTATGATGCTGGATTCCGGCGCTCGTGGATCCAAACAGCAGATCAAGCAGCTAGCCGGTATGAGAGGTTTGATGGCGAAGCCAAGAAAGTCCGGATCAACAGGATCTGAAATCATTGAGAACCCGATTCTTTCCAATTTCAAAGGTGGATTAAATGTATTGGACTACTTTATATCTACACACGGTGCCCGTAAAGGTTTGGCCGATACAGCCTTGAAAACGGCTGATGCTGGTTACCTTACTCGACGACTTGTAGATGTTGCCCAGGATGTGGTTATTACTGAGGAAGATTGCGGCACATTGCGTGGTATTGCCACGTCGGCCTTGAAAGACAACGAAGACGTTATAGAGCCATTGGCTGATCGTATTGCCGGACGTACGTCCGTGCATGATGTGTACCATCCATTAAATGACGAATTGATAGTGGGTGCTGGTGAACACATTTCTGAAGAAGTGGCTGATAAAATAGAAGATGCTGCCATTGAAACCGTTGAAATTCGCTCAGTGCTCGCCTGCGAAAGTAAGCGTGGTGTGTGTGTGAAATGTTATGGCAAAAACCTGGCGACGGGCTATTTGGCTCAACGTGGTGATGCTGTAGGTATCATTGCCGCTCAGTCAATAGGGGAGCCCGGTACACAGTTGACACTTCGTACATTCCACGTAGGTGGTGTGGCTGGTTCTGCATCAGTAGAATCTACCTTGCCAGCCAAGTTTGACGGAACAATTCAGTTCGATGGTGTTCGTTCAGTAATTACTACAAACAACGATGGCGATAAAGTGCAAGTAGTAATTGGTCGTACAGGTGAAGTTCGTATCATGGATACTAAGAACGATCGCCTGCTGATAACCAACAACGTACCATATGGCTCCACACTTCAAATGAAAGATGGGCAGCAGATTAAAAAAGGCGACGTGATCTGCACCTGGGATCCATTCAACAATGTGATCATTGCTGAAATAGATGGTACCATTAAGTTTGAAAACGTGATAGAAGGAATCACCTATCGCGAAGAATCTGATGAGCAAACCGGCCACCGTGAAAAAGTGGTAATCGAAACAAGAGATAAAACAAAGATTCCGTCTATTCTCATACAGGGCAAGGACAATAAATCATACAATCTACCAACGGGTAGCCACATAGTGATTGAGGAAGGAGAAGAAGTGAAGGCGGGCCAGGTAATTGTGAAAATACCCCGTGTGCTTGGAAAGTTGAGAGACATTACGGGTGGTCTTCCCCGGGTAACAGAATTGTTTGAAGCACGTAACCCATCAAACCCTGCAATTGTTTCGGAAATTGATGGTGTGGTAACTATGGGTGCTGTAAAACGTGGTAACCGTGAGATCATCATCGAAGCAAAAGATGGAGTAACAAAAAAATACCTGGTTCCTTTAACTCGCCAGATTTTGGCGCAGGACGGTGATTTCGTAAAAGCGGGTTCCCCATTATCAGATGGACAGGTTTCACCTCAGGATATTCTTTCTATACAGGGTCCGTTCGCAGTGCAGCAGTACGTGGTGAACGAGATTCAGGAAGTATATCGTTTACAAGGTGTGAGGATCAATGACAAACATATCGAGGTGATCGTGCGTCAGATGATGCGTAAGGTATCTATTGTTGATCCAGGAGATACAAAGTTCCTCGAAGAAGATTTAGTTGACAAGTTTGAGTTCCTGGAAGAGAACGATTACATTTTCGATAAGAAAGTTGTGACAGAATCAGGCGAGTCTACTAAGATGAGAGCCGGACAGATTGTGAGCCTTCGGGAGCTGCGTGAAGAGAATTCCATACTTCGTAGAAATGATAAGAAGCTTGTGGAGTTTAGAGATGCGCAACCGGCAACATCGTCTCCAACGCTGTTAGGAATCACGAAAGCTTCTCTTGGTACGCAAAGCTGGATTTCTGCGGCTTCATTCCAGGAAACTACGAAGGTGCTTTCTTCCGCTGCTATCCAGGGCAAGACAGACGACATGCTGGGATTGAAGGAAAATGTAATTACTGGTCACCCAATTCCTGCGGGTACGGGCTTGCGCGAGTTTGATAACATCATAGTAGGAAGCAAAGAAGAATACGAGTTGCTGCAGACTACACGCGAAGCGATGACTTTTGACGACGACGAGTAAGTATTTAAATACAACCTAAAATAGAAAGACTCCGCAAAAGCGGAGTCTTTTTTTGTATCAAAGCTTCTTTGTTTATGAAGACTACAAGCCTCTGTCTCTTCTTCGTCCGCTGATCGCCGCCCAAATTGCAAGGAAGATGATGGCACCAACAGTAGCAACTAATAAGCTGTACAAGTTGAATCCATTCACCCGGCCCCAGCCGAGCATGGTTGCTACCCATCCACCAATTACGGCACCAACTATACCAATAACCATTGTAATCAAACACCCTTGAGGATCACGTCCGGGCCTGATAGCCTTAGCCAGCGCACCCGCAACCAGGCCAAGTAAAATCCATGATAAAATTCCCATAGCTAAATATTTTGTGGTAAATAATCAAAACGTGTACCGCACAATACAATGAGATTGATAGCGCAAAAAAAGGAGCCACGTGGGCTCCTTTTGTAGGCGGATTCATAAGGGATTAATAACGTCCGTCTTTTTTGTCCATCTTTCGGCCAAGTACATAACCGCCGCCAGCACCAACTACACCGCCAATTACTGCACCTACAACACGGTTCTTCTTATTAAGTACGGCACCACCTGCAGCTCCAGCGGCTCCTCCAATCACAGCTCCCTTAGCCGCCTTGCTCCAACCTTCTTTTTGAGGGGCTTTTGCGGTCTCTCCGGATTCACTACTCATCTGCTCACCATCACCAGAAGCCGGGCCAGGTCCTTCCGCAGCTGTACCTGATGTTGTTCTTGCCGGGGATGAATTACGTGCAAGAGACTTAGAAGTTTTACGTGCAGGCGCCTGATAGGTTCTTTTTGCCGTTTTTGGAGGCAAGTTTTCTTCTTCTGGACGGTTGTATTCAGAAACTTCGGCCAGTTCATTTTGTGCTTTCCACTGTCTGAACTGGGCAAGACCAGTAGTATCAGCGGCGTAGTTCGTCATGGACTGTTGAAGAGCTGAGTTAGATTGATCAGCAGATTTGTCAACACCATTACTACAGGCGGTCATAATTAAGACGATACTAAAAATGGGTAAAATTCTTTTCATAGATTATGCTTTTTGTTGTTTTTACCGGTATCCGGTTTTATGTGTATTGAGACCGAAGGTTGACTAGAAAGTTTTATGTTGATTTGTTAAAGACCGGAGCTGTGCAAATCGAGATAGGGCATAGGAATGCTGCTACACAAAGCAGCTTTTTTTTGGTGTCAGAAAACTTACACTTATATTTGCCACCCTTGTAAATTGGGTATGAAAGTATTCAATAAGGATCGGTAGTTCAGTTGGTTAGAATGCCGCCCTGTCACGGCGGAGGTCGCGGGTTCGAGTCCCGTCCGGTCCGCTAAAAAAATAAATGCCTTGTAAGTCGCTCTTACGGGGCATTGTTGTTTATGCCTATTTTACCTGATATAAAAAAATCCTCTACTTTCGGTAAGTCTTGACTTAGATTTAATCAAGATTAAACACTGCTTATTAATAACGATTAACTTATTTTATGCATCTTGACCAGCCTGCATATGAGGAATCGAAGTTGATCGCACTTCTTGCACAGGATAGTGAATATGCATTTCAGTTACTGTTCGATCGCTACCGCAATCCCATATACCGGCTGGCCATTCGCTACCTTAAATCACCCATCATAGCCCAGGAAATTGTTCAGGATGTTTTTCTGAAATTATGGTTTGAAAGAAAGCATCTTCACATCAACAAACCTGTAGAACCCTGGTTGTTCAAGGTCGCTAAAAATCACATCATCAATCAGCTTGATAAGCTTGCTAATGAATGGAAAGCACTTAGCAGCATTTCGAAAGTTAAAGAAGTTTCAGAATTAACCACATACGATCAATTGCAGGATGCCCACTACCAGAAGCTTTTGCACCAGGCCGTATGCAGCTTGCCTGAAAAGCAAAAACAAGTTTTTGAACTTGCGCGGCACCACAATCTTTCATACCTGGAGATCGCCGAACAGCTACAAATTTCTTCGCTTACGGTAAAAACCCATATGTCTAGAGCTTTACAAAGCATCAGAAATTTCTTTAGCAACGAAGGCATTGTTTTCCTCCTGGCTTTCGATCTTTTTTTCTGATTTCTTTTTTTCGTGTACTCCTTTAGGCGGGTTCAACTGTATTCCTTATATAGAGAAGACATTCTACCTGCTTATGAATAATGAAAGATTTCTCCTGTTACTGCAAAAGTATGCAGATGGCTTAGTTACGCTCAAAGAGCACGATGAGCTTTTTGAGATGATCGCTTCAGGTCAGTACAAGAAATTATTAGACAGCAAACTCAATGACGAAATAGCCGAGAGAAATGATACACAATCTATAGAACTGCCGCCACACATTGCACAAGAGGTGGTCCACAACATTTTTGCTGCCGAGGAGTCTACGCTTAAGGCCTTACCTTCTGCCAGCAGATTTCGACTTCAACGCTGGCTCGTGGCTGCTTCTGTGGCAGCTTGCATTGCTTTATCTGTTTATTATTTTTATTCTTCCAGGAGCAGTTTTGGCTACGAGCCCGAAAGCTTTGCGAATGAAAAGCTGGTTATTACCAGCAATGAAACCAACCAGCCGCTCATATTCGTTCTCGATGACGGAAGTACGGTATCCTTAAAGCCTGGCGCTTCGCTTCAATATCCAAAGAAATTTTTAGGCAATAAGCGCGAAGTGCTGCTAAAGGGCGAGGGCTCTTTCGATATTGCCAAAAAAGCCCAGAAACCATTTTTTGTTTACTACAATCATATTGTTACAAAGGTGGTAGGCACCAGCTTTACGGTCTGCACCAATAAGGTCACTGGCAATCCCGAGGTGTCTGTACGAGAAGGAAAAGTGCAGGTTTACCCGCATGCTTCGCAAGCAGAACAACAACAAATTGGCGTAATTCTTACGCCTAATCACAAAGCGATTTACGATAAATCAAAGAAGATATTTCAAACCGCACTAGTCGATCATCCGTTGCCCATCATTCTGCCGGAAAGCAGCAGATACAAAGCTGAGAAAAAGAAGCCTTCTTTCTTTTTTGAACAGGAGAGAATGGACCAGGTGTTAGCGCATCTTGAAGAGTACTTCGGCATCAGCCTCGTGGTGGAGAACGATGCGCTGAACCATTGTTTTTTTACAGGAGATCTCTCTCGCGGAGACTTGTACGACCAATTGCAAATTATTTGTCTCACGATACGAGCCTCGTACGAAGTGAATGGTACAACAGTACTAATTAAAGGTCGCGGCTGTTCTGAATAAAAAATTTATTAATCAAAATAAGAAACTATGATTAAATAACGAAAATGAAAAAGCCGGACGTGGTGGCACACTTCCGGCTCTGAAACAGCTTGAAACAAGCTGATAGTCTAAGTCTTAAAATGCATTTAAAAACTAAAACCTACTAAAATTATGAAAAAAAAGCAACAACTCGTTGCTTCAATAACGCTTGCTATGAGAATAACGATTGTACAAATAGCCTTGTCTATTTTTTTCGCTTGCTCTCTGTATGCAAAGGAAGCAAACAGTCAGATGGTGCTGCAAAAAACCTTCTCCTTGTCTGTCGAAAACGTGGAGTTGTCCAAACTGATTTCCCAAATTCAAAAGCAAACAAAAGTAGTTTTCAGCTTCAGCTCCAACTCTATAAAGGGAGAGCGGAAGATTAGCTACCATGCACATAAAAAGAGAATCATCGATTTCCTCAATGAAGTATTAGTGCCAGGTGAAGTGGGCTACAGAGTGATCAATGAGCAGGTGATTCTGTTTCCAATATCAGAAGCAGATGTGTCTTCAATTAAGGATGATTTACACCTTAATGGCCTGAGGACAAAAGATAAACTTATAACTGGAAAAATAACAGATGAAAATGGCCGGCCGCTTTCGGGTGTTAGTGTAGTGGAGAGGGGAAGCACTAATGGAACTGTTACAAATGCAAATGGTGAGTTTTCACTAAACGTAAGTTCTGCTGATGCCGTGTTGTTGGTAAGCTATACGGGTTATGCCACGAGAGAGATTACTGTGGGGGGCCAAAGCAGTTTTTCGATTGCTCTTAGCCCCAATGATCGGATTCTTGATGATGTGGTGGTAGTGGGTTATGGAACCGTAAAAAAGAACAATTTTGCTGGTTCAACAGTTTCGGTTACACCTGAAAAATATAAATCCGAGCCCGTTACTAATTTCACCCAGGCACTGCAGGGACGTGCAGCCGGAGTTATGGTTAGCAATAATTCAGGTGCACCCGGTGGTAATGTAAAAGTACGGATCCGGGGTGCCAGTTCATTGCTCGGCAACAACGATCCTTTGTATGTTGTAGATGGAGTGATCCTGAACATTGGCATTTCCGATATAAATATAAACGACGTCGAAACTTTCGAGGTGTTGAAGGATGCTGCTGCCACTGCAATATATGGAAACAGGGGAGCTAACGGAGTAATCATGATCACCACAAAACGTGGAAAGGCTGGTTCTTCAAACATCCAGGTAGAGGTGAACACTGGTATCAGCAAACTGGCTCAGAAGTATGATCTGATGGATGCCGCCACCTATGCTGAAACCGTGAACTATATCAAGCCCAATTATTTCACCGAACAACAAATTGCAGACTTCCGTGCAAATGGTGGTGTGGATTGGCAGGATGAAATATTCCAAACCGGAATCACGCAGAACTACCAGTTAAGCACAAGCGGCGGATCGGCGGGAATAAGATATTTTATATCAGCTAACTACATCAACCAGACAGGCATCTTGTTGCGTTCAGAGCAAAAAAGATATTCAGTTCGGTCAAACATTTCAACGGACCTGGGTAAAAAAATCAAGTTGGATTTCAACCTATTTGCTGCGCGTATCAATGGCCTTAACAACCAGGAAAACGGATACAAGGGAGCACCTACCTGGGCCTCTGTCATTTACTCGCCTACTTTTCAGAAATTCGAAACGGATGATGTCTATAACCGGCAGGACAATCTTTCCACGCCCAACACATTAAACCCTTACATGGTGTTGAAAGAGCGGTACAGTGATTTTTTGTCTAATTCGCTTACTACAAACTCCAAGCTGTCGTACAAAATAATGAGAAACTTGTCTCTTGATGTTTTGCTTGGCATTGATCAGAACTCTTATCAGGCGGGCGGATATGTCAACAAATGGCTGAACCCCACCAACACCTCAGCAAACCTGAATGAAAACAAATCTTTTTATTGGCAGAACAGCAATATTCTAACGTATAGCAACAACTTCAACAACAAGCACGATCTCACGATTACCGCTGTTAACGAGCAATCGCAGAATTCATACAGGAACTTTGGCGCGTCTGGAGCAGGCATTGATCCTATATCAGTCACGTACAACAATCTTGGGATTGCTAATTCAAGGAATGTCAATTCCTCCTGGTCTCAGTTTAGTCTTCGATCCTATGTAGGAAGAGTGGGCTATTCTTTTATGAACCGGTACGTGTTGACAGCTACTTACCGTGCTGATGGCACTTCCAAATTCCAGGGCAACAACAAGTGGGGATATTTTCCTTCCATCGCTGCAGCCTGGAGGCTTTCTGAAGAAGCATTCATGAGTAATAATTCGCTTATCAACAGTATGAAAATTCGAGGCAGTTGGGGCAAAACAGGTAATCAGGGCATTAATCCCTACGCCACTGTTTCTTCTATCGGCTCTATGATGCACACGTATGGTTTAGGCCAGTCCTTTCCGGGTTCTATCATCGTGGGTGTAGATAATCCTGATCTTAAATGGGAAACAACAGCTCAAACAAACGTTGGTTTTGATGTTTCTATTTTAAATAACAGGTTGGGCTTGTCAGCTGACTATTTTGTAAAAAATACTTCTGACCTCCTTAATCGTGTTACGATCCCTATCTATAATGGTGGCGGAACCATCAATAAAAATATCGGGAAAGTGGAAAACAGGGGCTTCGATTTCGTATTGAACGGCACACCCTTGGATATGAAAAACTTCAAGTGGGACGCCAGTTTCAACTTCACAGCAGTAAAAAATAAAGTTGTTAACCTGGGCCTTGACTCTTTTCAATTGGGAGGCAATTATGCGCCTGGATTAACGCAGGAATCTCCTTTTGCCATAAAAGTCGGTGAGCCCCTGGGAGCTTTTTGGGGCTATGAATGGGAAGGGATTTATACAGCTGCTGAAGCTACAAAGGCAGCAAGTTATGGATTCGCACCTGGCGACAACAAATACAAAGATTGGAACAACGATGGAAAAATAGACAGTAAGGATAAGCACGTGATTGGCTATGCGCAACCAAAATACACCTGGGGTTTCAACAACACGTTCACCTATAAAAAGTTTGACCTGAACATCATGCTGCTGGCACAGGAAGGGAACAAAATGCTGAATACTGCTTATGCTTCATCAGCCACAATACTTTCGGATGCCACTTCTATACTACATCGCGATGGACTTAACTTTTGGAAGCCAGGAAATGACAATGCCGCATTTGCAAATCCCCTGAGCAGCTCTTCCAAGAACTTTATCGAATCAACACAGTTCCTGGAGGACGCAAGCTTCATTAAGATTAAGAACGTTGCGCTCGCTTATGCTGTGGACCGGAGCCTGGTAAAAGTGGCAGACCTGAAACTTTTGTTGAGTGTGCAGAATCTTGCAACATTTACAAAGTATAAGGGGTTTGATCCTGAAACATCTACTTCAATAACCGATGGTGATGGAGCAATAGACGTAGGAGCATATCCTTCCTCCAGAACTTTTACCATCAGTTTGAGGGCAAATTTTTAACAACAAAGAGCTTTTACAATGAAAAAATACATTGGCATACTCCTATTATCTACGGCTATGATTGCCTGTAAAAAAGATTTTCTTGAGGAGAAGACAAAAGGATTGATTCGCCCAGATAATTACTTCACCACGCTCCAGGATCTGGAAAAAACCTTGAATGCGCTTTACAGCAATGGAAACTTAATGTACAATCAGACTGCTACCTTTTCGTTTGCCATGGGCGGGGACGACGTAACCACACTTGCCGGTGGAAACAAGTCGGGCTACCTCCAATTTGATGTCTTCAATGTTCAGGACAATAATGACCGATATGGCAATATGTACAATGCTGCATATGGCACTATCAAACAGGCAAACGCAATCATTGGCAAAGTAGAACTGGTGACCGAACCAGCAAATGACGCTACACTCTTAAAGAACCAGAAAGATAGGGCATTGGGCCAGGCGCACTTCATGCGTGCCCTTGCTTATTACAACCTAATAAGGATGTGCGGGGAAGTACCATTGGTAACAGAATTGTCGATAAGCTATGATCTAAAGAAATCTCCAGCTTCGGAAGTTTACGCCCTAATCGTAAATGACCTTACCAAAGCAGAAAGCTTGCTGCCGGTTTCTTTTACTTCTGCTGCCAATGCCTCTGATCTTGAAAAGTCCACCTGGTATGCACGCCCTTCTTCAGGAGCTGCTAAATCTTTGCTAGCTTCTGTGTATTTGACCATGGCTGGATACCCATTGAAAGACGAGTCTAAATACGCACTTGCCGCACAAAAAGCAAAAGAAGTGATCGACAATGAGGCGACATATGGATATATGCTGCTTCCTAACTATGCCGATTTGTGGAAGGCAGCCAATAACATAAACAAGGAAACTGTGTTTGGAGCTCATTATAATAATGCAGTAGGCGATTGGAGTGATGGCGGTACCTGGGCCAATGGAAATATGAATGCTCCTATGGCGTATAAGCCAGGAGATTTTGGTGGCTGGGATGATCTATTTGCTGAAATCACTTTCTTCAATGAATTTCCTGAAGGGCCTCGTAAAGACGCTACTTTTTTAACTGAAGGTAGAGCCAATCCCACTGCTCCTCTTATCACCTGGCAAAATTTCTCCGCTAAGCATCCTTACTACAAAAAGTGGTTAGATGTGCCGGGCTTCAAAGAAAACAGCCTTGGGGATTATATAGATTGGTGGTCTTCACGAACTGCTCATGTCATACGCTATGCAGAGGTGTTGCTAATATATGCTGAAGCTAAAGCTATGTCGGGTGGGCCAGATGATTTAGCGTACACTTCTATCAACCGCGTGAGAAGAAGAGCTGAACTTGTCGATCTGCCTTCGAGCTTATCTGCTGCAGCTTTTAGAGATGCCGTGCTTACAGAACGTAAATGGGAGTTTGCTGGCCTTGAGCCTAATGCCCGATGGTTTGATATGGTAAGAACTGAGACGGTTGAATCAGCTACCGCTAAAAGGCATCCGTCTGAGATTCCCTTGGTAAACCAGCCAACCAAGCAGCACTATTTTGCGCCGATTCCTCAGGCCGACCGTAGGCTTAATCCAAATTTGTAATCGTTTGTTTAGCAGTATACCTCCCCCTCAATTGTCTTGTTGAGGGGTTTTTTTATTATTGAATGTTGTAGTCATCTGGACAAGACGTTCGTCAGCATCTTCACATGTAATCAAATAAGCGCCTATCACATCCTCCCGAAAGCTCTTTAAAAAAGCCTTTAGGCCACCAGGTATTTTCTTTCTGGTTTACCTTTAGATACACCCAGCTATTCTAAACCAACCTTGGTTAGTCATTTGCATTAAACAAGCAGATAATAATTAGAAAAACTGCGACTGAACTCAGTTGACGTATCGATTTCAGCAAGACGTTTGTAAAGCCGGGCAACAGGTTTAAGGAGAGCTTAGGTACGACAAAAAATGACACACGTCACCAAAACCAACTATTATTTAAACGCATACACATGAAAGAGAATCGCAGAAACTTTCTCAAAAAGGCATCCACAATTGCGGCAGCCACTGCTGTTACGGGCGGAGGGGCTTTATTGGCTAATGCTCCAAGGGAAACCGAGTTGTCTCAGGAACGCATGTACGCTAAAGATGCTGGCATGCAGTTGAGCGAAGCCTACTTTCGTGGATTAGAGGAAAAAAGAATTGCGTTTACCAAGCAGCTCGATGTGCTTGGAGCGGTAACAGGTGTGCGTGCACACAGCAACCTGAAACCTTGGGATCCTCAAGCGATTAAGGCCAACAAAGAAGCCTGGCAGAAAGTGGGGCTGAAATGGAATGTTGTGGAAGGGCCACCTGCGTTAGGTGATAGGACAAAGCTTGGTTTAGAAGGACGTGATGAGGAGATATCTAACTTCATCACCTTCATGAAGAATTTGAAACAACATGGGGGCGTCGACGTTATTTGCTACAACTGGATGCCAGTGATAGGATGGTACAGAACCGACAACGCAAAACCCGGTAGGGGAGGTGCTCTGATGACTGCCTTTGATTATGAAGATGTCAAAGACGCCGCTTACACTAAATATGGAGAAGTCTCTAAGGAAGCCCTGTGGAAGAATCTGGAATATTTTCTAAAAGCAGTAGTTCCGGAGGCAGAGAAGATAGGAATGAAGCTGGCAATGCATCCCGACGATCCGCAAGTGGATAACATCAAAGGTATTGGTCGCATTATGAACACAGTGGAGAACTTTGATCGAATGCTAAAACTATATCCAAGCAAGTACAACGGAGTCACGCTTTGCCAAGGTAATTTCTCGCTCATGGGCGCTGACATTCCGAAGCTGGTCAAGAAGTGGGGCAAGGATAAAATCCACTTCGTTCATTTTCGAAACGTGCGTGGAGATAAGTTCAAGTTTGAGGAAACCTTCCATGATGAAGGGCAAATTGACATGTACGCAGCTATGAAATCATACTATGATATTGGCTTTACTGGACCTATACGTCCTGATCATGTACCTACCATGGCTGGTGATACCAACGATTTTCCAGGTTATAGCAATATCGGAATTTTGTTTGCACTTGGTTATATGCGTGGCCTCATGGAGTCTATTAAGTAAAGCACGAAAGTAGTTTCTCAAATGGGCTTCAGCTGAATGCTAAGGGGCGATATTTTAAAGAATCGCAATTAACTTAAGTAAGATCCTTTACACTATTTTGCTACTCCATTACATCATTTTAGTTCTACCATGAACGAAGCTCATACATGTACGACACCACTTAATTTTCTCTTCACACAGGAGTATCTTTGAGCATTTAAAGGCAATGCATGCTAAAGATTGGTGTTTTCGGAACAGGTCATCTTGGTAAGTTTCACTTGAACAACTGGAAAGAAATTCCCTCGGTTGAAATAGTTGGATTTTATGATCCTGATGACGCTACGGCTGCTACTGTCATGCAGGATTATGGTATCAGGCGATTCATGGATGAAGATACATTGATCAACGCCTGTGATGCCGTGGATGTAGTGGCGCCAACAAATCTGCACTTCGAAATTTGCGAGAGAGCAGTAAGAAAAGGTAAACACGTGTTTGTTGAAAAACCGCTGGCAAACACGATGGAGGAGGCTGAGAAGATTGTGAAGCTGGTGCAGGAATCCAATGTAAAATTCCAGGTGGGGCATGTTGAGCGTTTTAATCCTGCTTTCCTTGCAGTGAAAGACTTTGAGCTGAACCCAATGTTTATTGAAGTACATCGCCTGGCTCAATTCAATCCCAGGGGCACGGAGGTGAGCGTGATACTCGACCTGATGATTCACGATATTGACGTGATCTTAAGCATTGTAAAAAGTGATGTGAGAAGCATTGCATCCAATGGTGTGGCAGTAATGACGGACACGCCGGATATTGCTAACGTTCGCATCGAGTTCAACAACGGCTGTGTGGCAAATCTTACTTCAAGCCGCATTTCAATGAAGAAGATGCGGAAAATGAGGTTGTTTCAAAAAGACGCTTACATTGGAATCGATTTCCTTGCTAAGACTGCCGAAATAATCAAGATGACGAATACCGGTGATAAGGAAGCTTTTACCTTCGACATCGAAACTCCCAAAGGTGTTAAAACAATTGCTATTCAAACCCCACAAGTGCCCCAGGTGAATGCATTAAAAACAGAACTGGAAGAATTCGTAAATGCTATTCTGCAAAATACACCAACGGTAGTCAGTGAAAGAGATGGATACCGGGCCATGGAAGTGGCTCACCAGATAATACAAAAAATCACCTCTAATATAACCGTTGAATAGCCGGATGCTTGTAAACAGATACATTCACCCGGTGTGGTATGCAGTAAGTGATTATATAGCTGGTGCCGTAACTTGGGCCATGTTCTTCAAGGTTCGCGAGCGCCTCCTGGAACCTGGCATTTTCAGAGCTAACTTTTCGATCAACAATTATTTGCTTTGGGCATCGGTTCTCGTTGTTCCTCTTGGCTGGCTGCTACTATATGCCTTAATCGGAAGCTACAACTCTGTCTACAAGAAATCGCGGCTAGCCGAATTCACAACTACTTTCTTATCCACCATTGTTGGGTGCTTTGTGTTGTTCTTCCTTGTTGTTTTGGATGATGCGCATAACAGCTACACCTACTACTACCTCGCCTTCGCATGTCTTTTTGGAACACAGTTGGTTCTCACTTTTGGAGGGCGCTTGGTTATCTTACACCTGGTAAAAAAGCAAATTAATACCGGTGTTGTTCATTTCAACACAATCATCATTGGTAACTGCGAGAATGCCGCACGTGTATACCAGGCTTATGGCAACCGGTTGGCTGTTGAGGGTTACAATATCAAGGGCTACGTTTCTTATGGAAACGGAACCGGCAAAACGTTGTCTCTTCACCACGCAGGCAACTTGCCCGAATTGGAAAAGATTATAGACCAATACAAGATCAAGTTGATTGTGCTTGCTTCTGAAAAAACAGAGCACAAGCTTCTGACCGATGTAGTTGACAGATTAAGTGAAAAGGATGTGGAAATAAGGATAGAGCCTGATGTATTAGACATATTGGCGGGATCTGTACGGACAGAAAATGTAATGGGAGCTGCTCTCATTGAACTAAACACAGCTTTGCTTGCACAGTGGCAGCAAAATATGAAGCGACTTGTAGACGTGCTCTTGTCGTCTGTTGCATTCATTATCTTATCGCCATTATTGCTCCTGATTGCTTTGAGGGTTAAGATGTCATCGAACGGCCCCATCATCTATCAACAGGAAAGGATAGGATACAAGGGTAAGGCATTCAGGCTGTACAAGTTCCGTTCTATGTATGTCGATGCAGAAGAGGATGGTCCTTCTTTATCAGCAGATAACGACCCGAGAATTACTACGTGGGGAAAGTTTATGCGCAAGTGGCGGCTCGACGAACTGCCGCAACTATGGAATATTTTAAAAGGGGAAATGAGCTTTGTGGGTCCACGACCGGAACGCCACTTCTACATTCAACAGATAGTAAATCGGTTTCCATATTACAAGTATCTGCTAAAAGCGAAGCCTGGCTTAACCTCTTGGGGCATGGTGCAGTTTGGATACGCTCAGACTGTTGAAGAGATGATTACACGTTGCAAGTTCGACCTCATCTACATTGAAAATATTTCGCTACTCCTTGATTTTAAAATTATGCTGCATACGTTGCGCATAATTTTTCTTGGCAAGGGGAAGTAATTACTTTTTGTTCTTAGTGGTAAATATTACTTTTAATCAAATTCTCTATCTGATGAAGAACTTAGCTGTGGTAGTTATCTGTTTGCTTTCCCTCACCTCTTTCGCTCAAAAGAATTATTGGCAACAGGAGACGAATTATACGATCAATGTCTCCCTCAACGATAAACAGCATTCATTGAAAGGTGCTTTGCAATTAGAATATATCAACAACTCTCCGGATGAATTAGAATTCATTTGGTTTCACCTTTGGCCTAATGCATCTAAAAACGAGAATTCTGCTTTTGCTAAGCAATTATTTAGAGATGCTGAAGGAAAAAAGCGCTGGAAGAGTATGAAAGACCGCGGTTACATTGATAGCCTTGCCTTTGTTGTGGACGGAAAAAAGGCACGAACAGAAGCCGATCCTCAAAACATCGACATTATAAAGCTGGTGTTACCAGCTCCGTTGAAGGCGGGGGGTAAAGTGCAGATAAGTACGCCGTTTTTTGTGAAACTTGCCAGCTACAATTCGCGTTCAGGGCACGACGGACAATCCTACATGGTGTGCCAATGGTATCCTAAACCTGCGGTGTATGATGCAAGAGGATGGCACCCGATGCCGTATTTAGATCAGGGGGAATTTTACAGCGAATTTGGTTCTTTCAACGTCAACATTAGTTTGCCTGCCAATTACATTGTTGGTGCTACTGGAGTGCTGCAGATCGAGGATGAACTACAGCAATACAGAAACATGGGGAGCAAAAATGTTTCCGAGCATTCTGCAAAAAACAGCATGCCGTACAACGCAAACGGCAAGAGTTGGAAAACGCTGACGTACAAAGCAGATAGTGTGCATGATTTTGCCTGGTTTGCAGATAAGGAGTTTGTTGTGCGTTATGATACCCTGCTGTTGGCTGACAAAGCTGTTGATGTTTTTACATTTCATCATCCTAACGGTAATAAGCATTGGGTGAACAGCACAGACTACGTTAAATCTGCTGTACATAACTATTCAAATTGGATTGGAAACTACAGTTATCCTGTTGTTCAGGCAGTAGAAGGTCCGAAAAACGAAATGTCTGGTGGTATGGAATACCCAATGATTACGTTGATCACTAGTCCGGGTGCAAACGAGGAATATCTGGATGCTGTCATCACTCATGAAGTAGGGCACAATTGGTTTTATGGAATGCTGGCAAGCAATGAAAGAATGCATGCCTGGATGGATGAAGGGATCAACACTTATTTTCAGTTCAGGTACGAAGCAGAAAAATACAGGGCCAACTCAGTGTTTGGCTCCGCCATCCCAGCTGAAGTAAAGCAGAAATCGTCTGAAGATTTTCAGGCGCTGGTGTATAACGCCATGAACCAGATTCCGATGGAGGAAGTAATTGATATTCCTGCCGTAGACTTCAAAGACAAAGAGCAGTATGGGATCGTTACTTACCTTAAAACAGCCATATGGCTCTACTCGGTTCAGCAAGCAGTAGGCAGGGAAAACCTGGAGCGTGCAATGAAAGCATATTTCAACGAGTGGAAGTTCAAGCATCCCTATCCTGAAGACCTGAAACTTATTCTTGAAAGAGAAACAGGTAAAGACCTGTCGTCCTATTTTCTTTTGCTGAAGAAAAAAGGAACCCTTTAAGCAAAGCCGCAGGTTGCATAAACACGTTTTGTGAAAAAATCAATTTGTACGTTTTTTACCGCAATGGCATTCTGCTGTACGTTCGGCCAATACTGGCAACAGCAAGTGGACTATAGAATAGATGTATCATTGAACGATAAAGATCATGTGCTCGATGGCTTTGAGAAAATAACTTACACCAATAACTCTCCTGACACACTTACTTTCATTTGGTTTCATCTCTGGCCAAATGCATTTAAGAACGATAAAACTGCGTTTACCCAACAGCAGCTACTCAATGGAGATACAAAATTTTACTTTTCATCCAAAGAGCAAAAAGGCTATATCAATCGCCTAAGCTTCAAAGTAAATGGGCAGACTGCCAGGACAGAGGATCACCCTGAGCATATAGATATCATCAAGCTTGTATTGCCATCTGCTTTATTGCCTGGCAAACAGGTGGTAATAACAACACCTTTTCATGTAAAGCTTCCCTACAATTTTTCGAGAGGAGGGCACCGCGGCCTATCGTACCAGGTTACACAATGGTATCCAAAGCCTGCAGTATATGATGCTGATGGCTGGCACCCGATGCCGTATCTTGATCAAGGGGAGTTTTACAGCGAATTTGGGTCTTTCGATGTAAAAATTACTTTACCAAAAAGCTATGTGGTTGCTGCAACAGGTGAGCTGCAGAATGAGGATGAAAAAACTTGGTTATTAACTAGAGGATCAGCAGCATCTGACGTTGGTAGCAAAAAGAAGCAAACAGCTACTAGTACTGCAAGAACACCGCCGTCAAAAACAGTAAAGAAGTCAGTGAAGAAGCCGGCTGCCCCTATGTCCAAAGAAGAAACAATTACTGCCGAAGCAAAAACACTTCATTACATGCAAAATAACGTGCATGATTTTGCATGGTTTGCGGACAAAAATTTTATAGTAAACCACGACACGTGCAGTCTGCCTTCAGGAAGGGTAATTGAAGTATACACTTATTTCAATCCTGAACATAAAAAGATTTGGAAGAACAGTACACAACTTTCTAAAGACGCTATTCAATTTTACTCCTCAGAGGTAGGAGAGTATCCATATAACATTGTTTCAGCGGTGCAGGGGCCGCAAAACTTCGGGGGAGGAATGGAATACCCCACCATCACAGTTATTGCCCCAGTAGAGGACGAGAAATCACTGGATATTGTTCTTGCTCACGAAATTGGCCATAATTGGTTTTATGGCATTTTAGCATCCAATGAACGAAAGCATCCATGGCTCGACGAAGGAGTAAACAGTTTTTACGAGAACAAATACAAAAAAGCAAAGTACGGAAGCACTTCCAACGCAGAAGACCTGCTACTGCAAACAAAAGCCGTGCAGCACCAGGATCAGCCGATAGAAACACCGTCAGAATCTTTTAGTTTAACCAACTATATTTTGGTTGCTTATCACAAAACTGCTAAGTGGCTGCAACTTATGGAGCAGGAAACGGGAGAGCAGCAGTTTCGAAAGGCGATGCAGAATTACTATAACACGTGGAAGTTCAAGCATCCTCAGCCGCAGGACTTTAGAAATGCTTTAGCACCTGCATTGGGTGAGAAAGCACAAAGCTATTTTTCGCATCTAAATAGCAAAGGAAGCTCGCCCGCAGAAGAGAAGAGGACCTGGAGCGTTGTAAGTCCATTTTCTCTAAAAAAGTACGTAGATGCACCAACCAAAAACCTCTTGTTACTATCTCCACTGATCGGATTGAACAGCTATGATAAATTTATGG
>DASQNW010000503.1:0-6236 GCA_035644775.1 Chitinophagaceae bacterium
CTGGCCCGGAACCACAGAGAACGCTATTTGAAAAAAAAATTCTTACAGCTTTGAATCAAAAGCCGCTTACTGCTTTTATCGTGCGTGGCTTACCGTCACATCCTCAATCTCAAACGAATCAAGCTAATGTCACATTGGTAAACCACTTACCATCTGCTGAATTAGAAAAACTCATAGCGCGATCGCGCTACATCCTTGCCAGGAGCGGGTATAGTACAATCATGGACCTGGTGAGGATGAGAAAAAAGCTCATCCTGGTTCCAACACCCGGTCAAACAGAGCAAGAATACCTTGCCAAACACCTGATGCAAAATAGGTATGCTCTATGCATCCCGCAACAACAATTTCATCTCGAGAGTGCCCTTAGGCTTGCGGACAAATTCGTCTACCAAAGTTTTGAGGATCACAGCGCTACATCACTTCAGCAGGCTGTGCAGGAATTGAGCGTGGTATTGGGATAGTTACTCTTTCAAATCTCGGAAACGATTTGTAATTTGTTTTGCTGAAATCCATTTACATGAAAAACATTAGGCTACTCCTTATCATGACTGCATTTGCAGCATCGTGTACTTCTTGCACCCCAGATTACGATTATCGCTCCACCACAAAAGAATTCATTAGTAACGGCAGCTGGAAAATCGATTATTTTTTTACTTCTGAAGACAAGACCAACGAGTTCAATAGTTATGAAGTTCGCTTTCATGCCGATGGGACGCTTAGCGTTGTTAGCAGTAACCAAAGCCATTCTGGAAGCTGGAATGTAATAAGAGACACTAAAGGCAGCGAGGTGTTGACCATTAATGTGCAAGAGCAACCAAATCTTGCTGAATTAAGTAATAGGTGGCTGGTTCAAGAAAAAAATAGCAACAGATTTTTGTTGGCAGCGCCAACTACCCAATACCAGCTACACATCCGGCAACTATAGCATTGCTAAAGGATTTTTAGGATAATCGAAGAAAAGAAAAAACTTTTCACTTTTGTTGAATGCACTCCAGGAGTTAACATCTGCCTGTACCGCAAAGATCCCGCAAGTTGGAATATTGTCGATATGAACATTGGTCAGCGAATTTGCATAGTCAGTAATTCCGGGGTTATGCGAGAACATAATGGCGCAACTGAAACGATCGCTGATCTCATCTACCACTTTTACGAAGGTGGCAACAGAAGCGTGATAAAGTTGATCTACAAAAGAAACTTTTGTTTTAGCTAATTTGAATTCATCTGCAAAGCATTCTGCTGTTTTAAGGGCTCTTTTTGCAGGGCTCGAGAGAAATAAATCAATGCTAATCCGTCTCTTCCTTAGCCGCTTCGCCATTTCCGGAGCATCCTTCTTTCCCCGCTCATTAAGAGGTCTGTCAAAATCATCTATCCCAGTTGTATCCCAGCTGCTTTTTGCATGGCGAACAAGTATGAGCGTTTTCATTTATTAAAGATCGGAATATGAGATTGAAAAAGGAAGTTGAATACGTAACGGTGCATACTTCTAACGTCAATAACCCCTCGCATTCTTCCCTTCCACATAATTCATTAGGGCTTTGTTCACCACACGGTTGCCACCTGGCGTCGGATAATTGCCGGTGAAATACCAATCCCCCAGGTTATTAGGACACGCTTCGTGTAAGGACTCTATCGTCTGAAAGATTACATCCACCTGGATTTCCAGATCGGCAGGTGTTATTAGCTGCGCTATTTTTTTTGTTATTTCTTCGTTGGTAAAGGTTTTATACACTTGCTTGACAACATTTACAGTATGCAGCTGGTTATTACGAATAAGTTCTTTGCAGTTGTTGTACAAGTCAGTAAGCAGGCATTCCATTCCTCTGTCTTTAAGCAACTCAACTGCCGCATTGAAGGCTATAAAATCGCCCATCTTGCTCATGTCTATGCCGTAACAATCAGGGTAGCGAATTTGCGGAGCTGAAGAAACGATAATAATGCGCTTTGGCTTAAGACGTGAAAGCATCCTGATGATGCTTTCCTTTAGTGTTGTGCCCCGCACTATGGAGTCGTCGATCACAACCAGTGTATCTACATCCTTGTTCACAGTTCCGTACGTGATGTCGTAAACGTGTTGTACCATCTCCGATCGACTTACGTCCTCGGTAATGAACGTACGCATCTTCACATCTTTGATAGCAATCTTCTCCATGCGTATTTTTCGGCTGATCATTTCCGTTAGACGCTCCGGCTCAATGTCTTTTCCCCATGATAATATGCGTTCTACTTTGATCTGGTTGAGATAGTCCTGCATGCCCTTCATCAAACCATAAAATGCTACTTCTGCCGTATTAGGTATAAAAGAAAAAATGGTGTTCTTGAGGTCGTAGTCTACTGCTTGCAGAATAGGTTTGCTCAAGTGGTAACCCAAAGCGCTACGCTCTCTGTAAATTTTTTCGTCGGAGCCTCTTGAAAAATAGATTCTTTCAAAACTACATGCCTTTCGCTCCTTAGGCTCCAGTACCTGCTCAAGCAATATTTCTCCATCCTCCGTAACGATCAGTGCGTGTCCCGGCATCAATTCTTTTACCTCTGTTTCGTCAACATTGAAGCTTGTTCGTATCGCTGCCCTTTCTGATGCAGCAACCACAGCTTCCTCACCTATATAGTAGTAAGAAGGCCGGATGCCATGCGCATCACGAAATACGAAGCTGATGCCGTTGCCGGTGATGCCACCCACATGAAAACCTCCGTCGAACAGAGGCAAAGCTTTCTTTAGAACCGAAATGAAATCCAGTTTCACAGGCGAGCTTTCATCTGCTTTTGTCATGAAGTGGTAAATCACTTCCATCATTGCAGCAAGGTCGCTTTGCTTTTGAAATTCGCCTGGGTCGATATTTACGAGTGAAAAGAGTTCGTCTGTGTTTATCAAATTGAAGTTGCCTGCAAGAGCCAGGTTGCGCGATGGTATGGTGTGGCGCTTAATAAAGGGGTGACAAAACTCAATGTTGTTTTTGCCCTGTGTACCATATCGAAGATGCCCCAGCAACAATTCGCCTAGAAAGGACATATGCCCCTTCATGAGGCCAGGGTAATTGCCGATCTCCTGGTTGAACTTCTGAAGTTCAGTAAACTCCTGTCCTATCTGTTTAAAGATGTCTGCAATTGGCTGATTGTTACCACTGCGCATGCGGGCAAGAAACGGATACCCAGGTTCTACGTTCAACTTTACAGCTGCAAGACCCGCACCGTCCTGGCCGCGGTTGTGCTGCTTTTCCATGAGGAGGTACATCTTGTTCAACCCCCACATGACTGTGCGGTACTTCTGCTGATAATAGGAAAAAGGTTTGCGAAGCCTTATGAAAGCCAATCCGCATTCGTGTTTTATAGCATCGCTCATGTAGCTGGGAAAGAAGCCGCAAATCTACGGCAAACTGCTATAGCTATCCTTGCTGTTAGCAAATAATTGGCGTGGATTATGGCCCGATGAACTACTTTAGGAGCAGTAAAATGCTGGACTTGTTTTATTATTCCCGGGCAGCAGTTGCGCTCTGGTCAGGCAACCATTTCTTCAAAGGCTCACAGCCAACAGCGCTCGATGCATCAACCATGATATAGTAGGTGGGTATTTTGGAAGTAAGCCATTTTTGCATTGTCACGCTTTTCTTTTGTTCCAAAGCATAGTTAGCGATCTTGTCATAATCATCTTTAAGGTTCATTCGATGCGGCTCTGAACGCGATTTTAGATAGATGATCCGAACTCCTTTATCACCCCGCTCGTTCACAAAGGGCGTAGGTTGCGAGTACTGGCCAACTTTCAGCTGATCTAAAAGAGCAACAACATCCTTGTCCAATTCATCAATCGTAACATAAGTGTCACCATCCCTGCTTTGGATAAAAGGGCCTGAATACTTGGCTGTCTCGTCTTCGCTGTACTTTCCTGCTGCTACGTTAAAGGTGATAGTACCGGCAATGAGTTTTGCCCGCACAGAATCCAGTTTAGAAATCCCTTCCTTTATTTCTTCATCTGTTACAGGTGGTCTGCGCAGGATGTGTCGTACAATGGCTTCATCGCCATTTCGCTCCATCATCTGTATAATGTGGTATCCAAATTTTGATTTGATCACCGGCGAAATTTCGCCATTCTTCAACCGAAAGGCGCCTGATAAAAACGCGGGATCCCAGCTTTTCTCGGTACGGTTCACCTGGTATTGCCCGCCCCTTTCTTTTGAACCCGGATCTTCGGTATAGCGCCTGGCGAGTTGATCAAATGTGGCTATTCCTGATTCGATTTGGCGCTTATAATTGTTAAGTTCGTCAATAACATATTTTTCAAGATCACGTGATGCTTTCGGGTAAACAGTGATCTGACCTATCTCAAATTCCGACTCATAAAAAGGCAGGCTGTCCGTGGGAATTTTATCGAAGAAAGCTTTTACTTCTGTCGGCGTAATCTTTACATTATCTACTATTTTTCGCTGCATTGCCTGCGCCAGCTTATTTTCTTTCACTGACTCCCGTGCATCGTCTTTAATCTGGTAGATAGTTTTGCCTGCAATTTCTTCCAGTGCCTGTTGCGTACCATATGCACGAATAAACTCACGCACCCTTAGATCAAGGTCAGCTTCCACCTCTTCATCAGTTACTGGTAAAGAATCTTTCTCTGCCTGCAGTACTAACACTTTTGAGATGAGGGCTTGCTCCATGATCATACATTCGGCATCTTCAGGCACTTCTGCTCCCTGCCGCTTCATATCGGCAATTGAGTTTCTGATGTCTGATTGTAGAATAATACGATCACCTACGATACCAACAATTTTATCTGCGACAGCCTTTTGTGGCTGAGCAAAGGCGGCAGAAAAAGACAGGGCCGTAAGAAGAAGCAATAGGGAATATTTCATAATCTAATTAGAACAAATATACCGTAGACGGTAGCGTGTAGGAAAAATCCCTTTCTAATTAACAAAAGTTTGAATCAGAAAGGGATTGGAAGATAATTCAAATAGATTAGTAATGCTTTATAGAGTCCGTTTTACTTCCTCAGTTTCATAAGCTTCAATCACATCACCAACTTTTACGTCACTATAGTTCTTCACAGACAGACCGCACTCCATTCCCATCTGCACGTCTTTAACATCATCTTTAAATCGCTTCAATGAGCCCAGTTCGGCTGTGGCGCCTTCGCCTGTTGGATACACTACAATTCCGTCCCGAATGAGGCGGACTTTATTGTCACGCTTTATTTTACCATCCAAAACATAACATCCGGCAACGGTCACCTTATCAAACTTGTATACTTCTCTTACTTCTACATTGGCAACAATCTTCTCCTGAACCTTCGGCTCCAACATACCTTCCATGGCACTCTTAATTTCCTCAATTGCGTTGTAGATGATGGAGTAGGTTTTGATTTCGATACCTGCCTGGTCTGCAAGGCGATTTGCCTGTAAGGAGGGTCGTACATTGAAGCCTATGATCACCGCATCCGATGCTTCGGCCAATACAACGTCACTTTCATTGATCTGCCCTACACCTTTGTGTATAACGCTGACCACGATCTCTTCAGTTGATAGTTTTTGAAGCGAATCACTCAACGCTTCTACCGAACCATCCACGTCACCCTTTATGATCACCTTCAGCTCCTTAAAGTTGCCTAGTGCGAGACGGCGACCTATTTCATCGAGAGTAATGTGTTTCTTGGCTCTCATGCCCTGCTCACGAAGAATTTGGGCGCGGCGGTTTGCAATCTCTTTGGCTTCTGCTTCATCTTCGTATACTCTGAACGTTTCGCCGGCCTGCGGAGCACCATTTAATCCTAAGATTAGAACGGGAGTTGAAGGCGGAGCCTCATTCACACGTTTATTCCTTTCATTTACCATTGCTTTTACACGGCCGAAATGCTGACCACTCACCACCAGATCTCCATTGTGCAACGTGCCATTCTGCACCAGGATGGTGGCAACATAGCCGCGGCCTTTATCCAGCGTGGCTTCAATGATTGTACCGGTAGCTTCGCGATCAGGATTTGCTTTCAGCTCTAACAATTCTGCTTCCAGTAATATTTTTTCAAGGAGCAGGTCTATATTCAACCCCTGCTTGGCACTGATCTCCTGGCTCTGGAATTTACCTCCCCATGATTCAACCAGGAGGTTCATCCCTGCCAATTGCTCATATATCTTCTGCGGATTAGCGCCTTCTTTGTCTATTTTGTTTACAGCGAAGATCATGGGAACGTTTGCTGCTTGTGCGTGACTTATGGCTTCGCGGGTCTGAGGCATGATGGCGTCGTCTGCCGCAAC
>DASQNW010000504.1:0-3069 GCA_035644775.1 Chitinophagaceae bacterium
TATCGCTTTTAATTTCAGTCTCTATTCTTTGTGGCTGCGCAAATTTTTATAAAATAAACGAGCGTGCAAGCCAGGTAAGCAAAATTGACTCTCTTGCAAATACCCGCAGAATTTTCATTCTTAGAACTGGCAGCGAATCTTTTGTAATGAAGCAAATGGTTGTTGACAAAGAACAGCAAACACTTTCTGGTGTGCTGGATACTCTGCCCGTGTATCATCTGCTACATACTACCCGCAGTCCTGCAGGAAAAATGCGATATCGTAGAAGAGACCCTACGCAAACTACCGTACTGAAAGAGGTTCATTTATACACGAAGACGGATACTGCTGCCAGGGCCGGTGTTCGCTATTCCCTACCAATGAACATTATAGAAAAAATTGAAGTGCTTGAAAGAGACGCAGAGCGATCAACGACAAGCTATGTGCTTGGGGGGCTGGGGATTGCTGCCGGATCATTTGCTATCGTTATGGCTATTGCTGCCGCGCTAAAAACCTCCTGTCCGTTTGTAAGTGCCCACCATAATGGCGTATTTTATGTACAAGGAGAAATATACGGAGGAGCGATTTATCCTCAACTGGCGAGGCAGGACTTATTACCATTGAAAATGTCCCCACTCGAGGATGGTAGTCTGCAGTTAAAAATTAGCAATGAGTTACATGAAAGACAGTACACCGATTTTGCAGATTTACTTGTAGTTACTCACCCGACTCATGCGAGAGTGCTGAATGACGACAAAGGAAATCTATTTACGATCTCCGAGCCAAAGACGCCAGTGCAGGCCTTGCTCAATAGCAGCAAAGACGTGTTGAAGCCTTTGCTAAAGGAATCAGATGATGCCATGCTTTCGATGAACGACACGGCTACCACAAATGGAGGAAATGAACTGTGGTTGAAGTTTGACAAGCCCCTGAATGCAAAAGAGGGTAAACTCGTATTGACGTTAAAAAACTCTTACTGGCTAGACCTGTTATATGGTGAACTGGCGAAAGGCTTTGGAAGCTATTACAATACCTATGTAAAAGAGCAAAGGAAAAAGCCAGCATCTGAGCTGAATAAGTGGGTCAGCGAGCAGCAGATTCCATTAAAGGTATCTGTAAAAACAAATGGCGGTTGGAAAGTTGTTACAGAAGTTCCGACCATCGGACCTGTTGCCAACCGTACCATTGTCGTTCCACTTGAATTCGGACATTTTGCAACCAAAACAGCAGAAGTAAAATTGGAAAGCGGCTTCATGTTTTGGGAACTGGACTATACTGCTATTGACTTTACTACAAATGATATGGTGCATGTACAGCAGCTCTCACCAGCTTCGGCAATAGATGAGAACGGTAAAAATGTGCTACCCGTTTTGGAAAAACAGGACGGTGTTTTCCTGGAGCAGCCGGAAATAGGAAACGTTGCCACGTTGGTTTACAAAAATTTTGAAAAGCCCAAGCAGGGGCATTCGCAAACATACTTTCTAAAAGCAAAAGGATATTACGAGCACATTCGACAGTTCAATCACAAACCAGATGTGGGGTTCTTGAAACAATTTACCAGGCCCAATGCTTTTCCACAATACGGCGTAAAGCTGTATAAACAAATTGCAGCCGATCCTCAAAAAGCAATTGCCCAATCAAATTAAAACTAAATGACTGTTATGGAAGCAACAGCTACAGCTATAAACGATGTGACGCAAACAGTAGTTCAACCTTATGAAAGCTCTGGCACGCCCTCGCCTGTGCCCTTGAGTAATCTGGAGAAGGGTATCATCTGGCTCACCATCAAGCTGCGCATATTTTATTTCGCATGCATTATTCTGAAGCACCCCAAAAAGATTTGGTCTGTTTACAAGAGCATGTTGCGGCTGCGAAGCAATGTGTGGGGCGGAGACCTGAAAAAGATCTACAGAATAGGTGGTAAATATTTCTTCAACCAGTATACACCCGGTTGGCCCTCTGCCGCGTACGATGCGCTCATAAAGGGTGAGCTCAGGCGGCAGGCCTCACCACTGCACGTTCCCGAAAAGCTGTCGTTCGTGTTTTTGGCTATCACCCGAAAATGCCCGATGCGCTGCGAACATTGTTTTGAGTGGGATAACCTTAACCAGAAGGAATCATTTACAAAATCAGATCTGCTGAAGGTGATAGACTTGTATCAGAAGGAAGGCGTGCTGCAATTTCATTTTAGCGGAGGAGAACCGATGGTGCGCTTCAAAGACCTGGTGGAACTAATTAGCTACGCCAGCAATAAAAGCGAATGCTGGGTATTGAGCTCCGGCTTCAATGTAAACGATCGCACTGCATCTAGTTTAAAAAAAGCCGGGTGTAAAGGAATGGTGATTAGCATTGACCATTACATACCCGAGCTGCACAATCTCTTCAGAGGCCACTCATCTTCTTTCGAACAGGCCACATCAGCTGTTCTGGCAGCAAGAAAAGCAGGTCTGGTTGTTTCCATTAGTGTTTGTGCGACCAAAACATTTCTGGATGGTGGTCATCTGCTGCCGTACATAGAGTTCGCTAAGTCACTTGGCGTACAGTTCGTGCAAGTGCTGGAGCCCCGCAGCGTCGGCAATTATGAAGGCAAAAATGTGATGCTCGAAAAAAAGCATATTCAATTATTGGAAGAGGTATTTGAACAAGTAAATCATGCTCCTGCTTACAAGCATTACCCAACCCTTTTGTACCATGGTTATCATCAGCGTCGGGTTGGATGTTTCTCAGGAAGCAGAAGTGTGTATGTAGATTCAGCCGGTGATGTACATGCCTGCCCATTCTGCCATACAAAATCATACAACATCATTGAACTTGTTCGGGGTGGAGAGACCAAGCTGCCGGTGAAGCAAAATAGCTGTCCGCAGTTTGATAAAGTTGCGTAGCTGATGCTCTTTGCCGGTTGCAAGGTAGGAGTTGCCAGGGATAAACTTGAGAGATTGTGAACAGGCAAACCGGCTTCCCGTAACTGCCTTATCTTATTGTCTTTACCCTATGAATCTTTAAAACCATTCAACATGAAAAAAATACTTATCATTCTCGTGACGCTCTTCTGTACATACAATTCTTTCGCACAAAAGACTGGAGGCAATC
>DASQNW010000505.1:0-5969 GCA_035644775.1 Chitinophagaceae bacterium
AGTTGAAAAAGACACGGACGCTGTAATGAAAAGAACAGCAAAGCGGCCGGTTGCTGCAGGTAGGATGAGTAGTACAGAGGGTTGGGCATTTGCCTTGGTTTGTGGTGTGGCTGGTGTAATGGTGCTTGCCTATTTTTTCAACTGGCTAAGCGCTTCACTTGCTGCTTTGAGTCTCTTTCTGTACGCTTTTGTATACACACCACTGAAAAAGGTGAGTGCGATTGCTGTGTTGGTGGGTGCATTTCCAGGTGCACTGCCTTGCCTGATTGGGTGGGTTGCGGGTGCAGATGAGCTCTCCATCGGAGGATGGGTGTTATTTGCGTTACAGTTTTTGTGGCAGTTTCCACATTTCTGGGCGATAGCGTGGGTAGCGCATAGAGACTATAGCAGCGCAGGTTTTCGATTGCTGCCGAGTGAAAAAGGTCCGACTAAGTTCACAGCATTGCAGACAATCATATACTCGATGCTCCTGGTCCCGGTGGGTGCAATACCATACTATATAGGGATGTCCGGAGTTACGAGCCTGATGATTGTGTTGTTGGCAAATATGTTCCTGGTAGTGCAGTGCATTCGGTTATACAGGCAAATGGATGTGAAAGCGGCCAAAAGGGTAATGTTCTCGAGTTATTTGCATTTGCCCGTTGTTTTTCTTGCCCTCTTGTTCGACAAGGTGGCATAAAGAAAATAAGAGGTACGAGATTAGTATAAATGTCACGGTTTAAAAACAAAGTGAGATGGAGATGGTGAGCACACAACAGCAAAGAAGATTGCATCCTCACAAGTTTACCTTGTGGGTAGCTATTGGCAGCATTGTAATGATGTTTGCCGGGCTTACCAGTGCCTATATTGTAAAAAGTAACCAGGCAAACTGGGAAGTAGTTGAAACGCCAGCGGCTTTTTGGTTCTCAACTGCTGTTATTCTTATCAGTAGTGTCACTGTTCAGATGGCTTTGCTGGCTTTCAAAAACAGGGATATGGGCAAGTACAGAGCGTTACTTGCCGTGACCTTGGCCTTGGGGATTGTTTTTGTTGTATTGCAATGGATAGGATTTCAATGGATGTGGAATAACGGCGTGCGCTTCAGTGGTGCAGGTGCCGGTCAGTTTTTATACATCATTGCAGGACTCCATGCAATACATGTTATTGGTGGAATTATAGCTTTAACGGTGATACTGTTGAGGGCGTTTTTCGGTAGAATAAAGAACTACAATTCGGTTCCGGTTGAATTGATAAAAACCTATTGGCATTTTGTAGACTTGCTTTGGATATACCTGCTGGTTTTTTTCATAGTGCTGGGATAAAAGTGCAGTGGCGAAATCCACCGCTGATCGAATAAATTAAAGAGAAGTTGTGGTGGATAAACTATAGAAAACCACAAATACAATTATATAATAAGACATGGCAACTGCTGTAGTAACAAGAACAAATTGGTGGAACGGAGGTAGAAGTCCCTTCAACGTTGAGTATGGAAAGCTGATGATGTGGTATTTTTTGATGAGTGATGCTTTCACCTTCGGCGCTTTTCTCATCTCGTACGGAACCATTCGTTTTTCGCAAAATTATTGGCCTGATCCCAACGTGGTGTTTAATGCATTCCCGGGCGCCGGTCATGCAAACCTTCCGCTGGCATTTGTCAGCCTCATGACGTTCATCCTCATCATGAGCTCGGTTACAATGGTGTTGGCGGTGCATGAGGGACATCATGGAAACAAGAAAGGTGTGGTGAAATGGCTGGCCTGGACCATAGTGGGGGGCTTTGCCTTCCTTGCGTGCCAGGCATGGGAGTGGACGCACCTTATTGCCGGTGAACACGCGGTGATCACTGAAAAAGGTCTTGATGTAATTGGACAAACAACACGGGTCAATCCTTGGGGCGTAGACGTGCATGGCGCTGCGGTAGCAGAAGCTCTAAATAAAACCCCACACGAACAATTGGTGAAGCTTGCTCATATGCAACACCACGATATGAGCCATCATCAATTAGCCAGCATGAACGATGCGCAGCTGAAGGGGCTTATAAATACAGCTGAACTGCATGTTCGGGAACGTGGACCGGTTGCCTTTGGGGGCTTCTTTTATGGCATCACCGGCTTTCACGGCTTTCACGTGTTATCGGGCGTAGTCATTAACATAGTAATGCTGGTGATGGCGCAGAAAGATGTTTTTGAAAAGAAAGGTCATTATTTGATGATAGAAAAAGCTGGCTTGTACTGGCACTTTGTTGATCTTGTATGGGTGTTTGTGTTTTTGTGTTTTTAT
This sequence comes from Chitinophagaceae bacterium, assembly GCA_035644775.1. GTDB lineage: Bacteria > Bacteroidota > Bacteroidia > Chitinophagales > Chitinophagaceae > Flavisolibacter. The sequence goes on from DASQNW010000505.1 coordinate 2,260, forward strand.
CTTATTTAAACAATTGGAGGAAATAAAATAATGGATCCGTTTCATAATCCAAACGAAGTAACGTTTCACCACGAGCCAACGACGGGCACCGGGAGAATTTGGAAAACATTCTGGCTCCTGTTGATCATCACGGTTATTGAACTGGCGCTTGGGTTGCTGATGTATGCAACAGACTTTCCCGGTTGGGTGGATCTGTTTATTAAAGGAGTAGTGGTGATTCTATCTCTAGCTAAAGCTTTCTACATTGTCGGCATTTTCATGCACTTAGGTGATGAAATACGCAACATGATCATGACGATTGTTGTTCCGCTGTTGTTGTTCATATGGTTTATTGCCGCTTTTTTGTGGGATGGTAATGAATATCGTGTAATGAGAAATCGCTACGACAAGACGTGGAAAGAACAGATAAACAAGCGTGAGATCCGTGCTGCAGATACAGCGACACACCCGCTCGATTAAGATTATAGTTTCTCAAACAATTCATACACCATCGCAGGCATACCTTTGCAGCGATGGTTTTTTTATGCAAACAAAAAGCTACCGGTGCTCTTAAGTCTTATTCTTTAGCGAAGCTGTCTGTTGACGATACTGTTTTTGCACTACTCTTACCATGAACAAAAAAGCTTTTTACGGACTTCTCATTTCCTTATTGCTGCCCTTGCTGTGTTACCTTGTTGTAAAGAACATTACAAAAGATGAAACTGTAGTGCCCCGGCATTATATATTCGACTCGGTAGTAACGAAGACCGTCAATGGTAAAATGAGGCACGACACGGCGTGGCACCGGCTGCCCGAGTTTACACTCGTTAACCACTTAAATAAAACTGTCGGATGGAAAGACATGGAAGGCAAAACTGTAATTGCAAATTTCTTCTTTACACATTGTCCATCAATATGTGTTCAGCTAACAAAGAACATGAAGCGATTGCAGGAAGACATCAAGAACTCAAACAGGGTAGGAAGCCGTGAGCCGAATTTTCTCCAGTTTATATCATTCAGTGTCGATTCTGAACGAGATAGCGTTCCGCAATTAAAAAAATGGGCAGATCGATTTCAAATCAATTCAAGCAATTGGTGGCTGCTTACTGGCAATAGAGAGGATATCTATGATCTTTCTATCAATCATATGAAAGTAGGACTGGTGGATGGAAAGGGAATTGACACCGCCTTTTTGCATACAGATTACATGGTGCTGATTGATAAGAACAGGCATATCCGCGGCTATTACCATGGGCTTGACACAGCTGCATTAAAGCAGCTTGCCAGGGACGTAATCTTCCTGACGCTTGAAAAAGATCCAAAACGCAAAGGCCTCTTTGCCGGCAAAGCAGGATTGTTGACAAGTGTTTTTGTAATTACATTAATTGGTATTGCGTTAATGTTTTATCTGCTTAGAAAAAGAACCCCATGAACTTAACTATTGCAAAAAATGACCGTAAGGCAAGGACACTCATCCTACTTGTTTCTGCAATCGTGTTCGTTGCAGTGGTGGTGTTGGGCAGAGTAAAACTGAATGCGAACCTAGGTTTTGATGAACATATTTTTGCAAAGATCAACGCCTTTATCAATTCATTGGTTGCAATGTTGCTTATTGCTGGCATGGTAACGGCAAAGCGTGGCCGATATACTACACATAGGAACATCATGCTCTTTGCCATGGTATTGTCGCTATTGTTTTTGATCAGTTACATCTGTCATCACTTGTTTGCCGGAGAGACAAAATTCGGTGGCGAAGGCAGCATTCGATACATCTACTATTTTGTTCTTGCTACTCATATTGTGTTAGCAGCTATAATACTTCCGTTCATTTTATTCACCGCATACAGGGCACTGATCAATGAGAATGAACGCCACCGTAAGCTTGCAAAGATCACCTGGCCCATCTGGTTTTATGTGGCCGTTACCGGCCCAATAGTTTACTTGCTTATCAGCCCATATTACCAATAGTAAGCATTTAGTTCTGCAGCTTAACGGTAGTTGCATGTGAGTAAATTCTACGGTTCTCCCCCTTTATTGCAAGCTGTTTAAGCGTATATGGATTATTTAAGCAGTACTTAAACAAAAGAATTTTAGATAGCCTACAATCCAGCTGGCTTTGCATTTCGTAGATAGTAGTGCTGTAAACATTAAACAAACAGCTTAGGAACTTTCATCACCTTAATCATCAATTATGGAAATCATCAAACAAGAAAAAGAAAATCCTGTCCTGGACGATCTCGCAAAAAAGCAGCTCTCGCGCAGAAGGTTTATGAGCTGGGCCGGTGTTTTAGGCGCCACTGCCACAGTTAGTCTTGTAGCCTGTAAAAAAGACGACAACAACAATAATAACGGTGGCGTAAACCTTGGAAGCGGAGACACTGGTATTCTTAACTATGCCTATGCTCTTGAGCAGCTTGAAGCAGCGTTCTACACGCAGGTAGTTGCAAGCTACTATACCGGCATAAGCGATGAAGAGAAAAGTATACTAAGAGACATTCGTGATCATGAAATTGCTCACAGGGAGTTATTTAAGGTAGCGTTAAGCACCAGTGCCATACAAGACCTTGAAGTTGATTTTAGCAAGGTAAATTTTACCAGCAGGGATAGTGTGTTAGCGACAGCAAAAGCATTTGAAGACCTTGGAGTAGCTGCATACAATGGTGCAGGTCCGTTGCTACAGTCAAAAGATTTTCTAGCCCTGGCGGGAAAGATTGTATCTGTAGAAGCAAGGCACGCAGCCGTAATTCGCGACCGTATCGCCTTCAACACATTTGTTGGTCCTGATGTAATCGAACAAACTTACGCAACTGAAATTTCAAAGAGCCCCTCTCAAGTGCTTGCAGTAGCACAAGGCTTTCTGAAAACTAAAATCAACGGAAACAATTTACCCTCTTAATCATCAGCCATGAATTTATTAAGCATATTTGAAGAAATCCAGAAAGTAGATCCCGAATTTAATGAACGGATCAGTCCGCGACGGGCGGCCATTAAAAACCTCACCGGCCTTGGCAGCAAGATAGCATTGACAGCAATGCCGCTTGCATTGGGCAGTTTATTGCAAAAAGCCTATGGGCAAACGCAGCCGACAGACGTGAAAGGCATTCTCAACTTCGCCTTGACGCTGGAGTACCTTGAAGCAGAGTTTTACACACGTGGTGTGGCAGCATCAGGACTTATTCCTGCGGGTACTGCTGTAGCAGGTCTCACACAAATCAGAGATGATGAGAACAAGCACGTTGCTTTTTTGAAGAGCGTGTTGGGGAACGACGCAGTGCCGAAGCCAAATTTTGACTTCACAGCAGGCGGCGCATTTCCGAATCCATTTGCAGCTGGTAATTACGATGTGTTTCTTGCACTTGCGCAGGCATTTGAAGATACAGGCGTAAGAGCCTACAAAGGACAGGCACCAAACCTACTTGGAAACAAGACAGTATTGCAGGCAGCGCTAAACATCCACTCCGTTGAAGCAAGGCATGCTGCGCATGTGCGGCACGAATGCTCAAAGGTGATGTGCGGTATCGCTTCGTGATTGATATGTCAACTCTATAAAAAAACACCGGCACCTGAAAAGGTGCCAGTGTAGTTATCAAAGCCTAAAACAAAGCTCTTAAAATCGATTTCTATTAATCGATAAACAGGCTTGCAATACTAAGCGTCTGTGCATAAGTCAAAGACTCATCAAACGCTTCAGTTGCCGCCTCTGTTGAAATGGTAATGCCATTAGCAGAAAT
>DASQNW010000506.1:0-6827 GCA_035644775.1 Chitinophagaceae bacterium
GCAAACTCACACTTGTGGATTATGGTTTCCGGCTTCCCTCTGCTTTGGACAACCGACCGCTCAATTTTCATGAATTCGAAAGCCTTGTTAACCAGGTAGTATATGTAAGCGCCACGCCGGGAGACTATGAGTTGGAGAAAACCGGCGGTGTGGTAGTGGAGCAGGTGGTTCGCCCAACAGGATTGCTGGAGCCGCCGATCGAAGTAAGGCCCAGTATCAACCAGATTGACGATCTGTTAGATGAGATTGACAAAAGGGTTAAAACTGGCGGCAGGGTGCTTGTAACTACTTTAACCAAACGCATGGCAGAAGAGATGGATAAGTACCTGAAGCGGATTGACATAAAATCAAAATACATTCATAGCGATGTAGATACTCTTGAACGAATTGAAATTCTCCGCGACCTGAGGTTTGGGAAGATTGATGTGCTGGTGGGGGTGAACCTTTTAAGAGAAGGCCTTGATCTTCCTGAAGTTTCGCTTGTGGCTATTTTGGACGCAGACAAAGAAGGCTTTTTGCGTAATGAGCGCTCTTTGACACAGACGGCCGGAAGAGCAGCCCGCAATGTGGAAGGGCTTGTGATCTTTTATGCCGATGTAATGACGGAGAGCATGCAGCGTACGATAGACGAAACCAATCGCCGCCGCGTAAAGCAGACCGACTATAATACCACCTTCGGCATAACTCCCAGAAGCGTTTCAAGATCGAAGGAGCAGATTATGGCACAAACCTCGGTGCTGGAGATTAAAGGCTATGACCCTGATTCGCCGTATGCAGTAGAAGAAATTGTAACAAAAGCAGCAGAAGAGGAACAGGAATACGCCACCATCCCACAGCTGGAAAAAGTAATTTCCAGAACAAAAAAAGAAATGGAAAAAGCAGCTCGCGACATGGATTTTATGGAAGCAGCCCGCCTGAGAGACGAAATGTTTGCAATGCAGAAAAAATTGGATTCTATGAAAAAATGAAGCTCATTATGCTTCTTAGCTAATTCAATGGTAGTTTTACGAAGCACGCTGAGCAGTTCCACTCGATTTTTCTGAAACACTACCATTCCTTATGCACGTGTAAGTAAGAGCACTTAATTTAGAGGCAGAAATCCAAAATCCAACTTGATGAAAAAGCGCACCTCTAAAATCCTAAACTTCTTTGCTTTCAACCTACTCTTCTTTGCTTTATACCTGAATTTTATTCACAAAGACCAGAATATCCATAGTGCCATTCGAGCTTCTCAAGCTGTTGTAGTTTCTGCGAAATCTGCACAAACAGCGCCAGATGCTTCTACGGTTAAGGAGAGGGATAACCTTCAAAAGAGTAACAAAGGATCATTGGTTACTTATTAGCAGGTTTCTCTTTGCAACTCCCCAAATGCAGCATTGCTTTTGGATTTTATAAACAGCTGCTTTTTGGGTGATCACGTACCTTCGCTGGCATGGAGAAGAAACTGTTTTTGCTCGATGCAATGGCATTGATTTTTCGTGCGTATTATGCCCTCATCCGTAATCCAAGGATAACTTCCAAAGGGAAAAATACCAACGCTCAGTTCGGCTTCACCAATACTATCATTGAGCTGATCAACAATCAAAAGCCAACGCATATGGCTGTTTGCTTTGAATCATCGGCTCCCACTGAACGCCTCTCAGATTTTGCTGAATATAAAGCAAACCGGCAGGAGGCTCCCGAAGACCTTTCCGCATCTATTCCTGACATAAAAAGAATACTCGAAGCCCTCAACATTTCCATAATAGAAAGCGAAGGATACGAAGCCGATGATGTAGTTGGCACGTTAAGCAAGCAGGCCGAAAAATTAGGTTACGAAGTGTATATGGTTACCCCCGACAAAGACTACGGGCAGCTGGTGAGCGATAAGGTCAAAATATACAAGCCAGGTTACCAGGGAGGCGATGTTGAGATTATGGGACCAAAAGAGATATGCGATAAATGGTGCATCGAGTCTGTAGACCAGGTAATTGACGTGCTGGGATTAATGGGCGATGCTGTCGACAACATACCCGGAATCGCAGGTGTAGGTCAAAAAACGGCGTGCAAGCTATTAACAGAATATGGTACGTTGGAAAACGTGCTTGCAAATGCTGAAAACATCAAAGGCGCTTTGGGTGAAAAGATAAAGGTGGGGAAAGAGAGCGCAATTTTATCAAAAAAGCTCGCGACCATCGTCACCAATGTGCCCATTGAGTTTGACGAAGAAAGTTTTCGCCTGAAAGAGTGGAACAAGGAAGGTTTGAAAGAGGTGTTTCTTGAACTCGAGTTTAAAACCGTGATCAGGAGATTGCTTGGAGAAGAAGTAGTCGAAAACGGAGGAGTAAAAAGAACACCTGTCGGAGTTCAGACAGACTTGTTTGGAAATGCTGTTTCAGAAGAGAATGTAGTGGTTGATGAAGGTGCCTGGGAAGGGGCAGTAGTGCCCACCAGGAACATTCATAACACGCCGCATGATTATACCCTGGTGGAAAGCCATGAAGAATTTAACACACTGCTGAATGCCTTAGATCAGCACCAGGAGATTTCGTTCGATACCGAAACAACAGGCATTGATGCCAACAATGCTCAACTGGTAGGACTAAGTTTTTGCATAGAGCCCGGGTCTGGATGGTATGTGCCCACACCCTGTGATGATGTGGCTGAAACAAAAAGAATTCTTTCCCGCTTTTCACGGGTTTTCAGCGATCCGGACAAAGTTTGGGTAGGGCATAATCTAAAGTATGATTTGCTTATCCTCAAGTGGTATGATGTACAAATCAGCGGACGTTTTTTTGACACGATGCTCGCTCACTACCTCATTGAGCCGGATGGCAAGAGCAATATGGATTGGCTTAGTGCAAAATACCTCAGTTATGAGCCGATACATATCGAAGAGCTTATCGGTAAGAAAGGAAGACACCAGCTTTGCATGAAAGACATTGACATGGAGAAGGTGAAGGAATACGCTGTTGAAGATGCAGACATTACCCTCCAGTTCAAAAGCATTTTTGTTTCCAAGATGAAGAACTGCGATGTGGAGAAGGTGTTTGAGTCCGTAGAAAATCCTTTGGTGCCCGTGCTTCTCAACATGGAATATCAAGGCGTACGCGTGGACACAGAGTTCCTAAATGATTATTCTAAAGTTTTAGAAATAGAAGCGAGAGTGCACGAAGAAAAAGTTTACGAGGCAGCAGGTGTGCGGTTCAACCTGGGTTCCCCTAAACAGCTGGGAGAAGTACTGTTTGAAAGATTGAAACTTGACCCAAAAGCAAAAAAGACAAAAACGGGCCAATATGCTACTGGTGAGGATGTTTTAAGTAAGCTTGCTAAAGAGCACACAATTGCAGATAACATTTTAGCGTACCGTGAATATACAAAGCTGAAATCTACCTACGTGGATGCGTTGCCATTGCTGATTAACAGCAAAACAGGGCGGGTGCACACCACGTACGGCCAGGCCGTAGCAGTAACAGGGCGGCTGGCGAGTAATAACCCGAACCTCCAAAATATTCCCATTCGCACGGAAAGAGGAAGAGAAATTCGGAAAGCCTTTGTACCACGTGATGAGCAGCATGTACTTGTAAGTGCAGATTATTCACAGATTGAGCTGCGCATTGTTGCAGCAATCAGCGGTGATGAAAACATGTGCGAAGCTTTTCGGCAAAATAAAGACATTCATACAGCTACTGCAGCCAAGGTGTATAATGTAGATGAAGAGGCAGTAACGAAAGAAATGCGGTATAAAGCAAAGAGCGTAAACTTCGGAATTGTTTATGGACAAGGAGCGTTCGGCCTCGCAGAAAACCTTGGCATCAGCAGAACAGAAGCAAAAACCATCATCGACAACTATAAGAAGGAATTTGTAGGCATCACTCGTTACATGGACGACATGATCAACTTTTGCAGGGAACACGGGTATGTAAAAACTGTATTGGGCAGAAAACGTTGGCTGCGTGATATCAACTCTGCCAACTTCACGGTCCGCGGTTATGCTGAGCGCAACGCTATCAATTCACCGATTCAGGGAACAGCAGCAGATATGATCAAGCTTGCAATGGTGAAAATTCATAAAGCTTTCAATGAGCACAGGTTCCGCTCCAGAATGATCTTACAAGTGCACGACGAGCTTGTCTTTGATGTGTACAAAGATGAAGCAGACGAAGTAAAGCCCGTGATATTAGCATGCATGCAATCTGCCATGTCGCTTCCCAACGAAATACCCGTGCTCGCCGAACTCGGCGAAGGAACCAATTGGCTGGAAGCGCATTAGCATCATTTTCTCGAACTTTGCTTTGTCTTCTCTTAAACATTACGACCAATTAATCTGAATAGTTTTACAGATGGAATGGAACATGTACTTCCATTATTTGAAGTTGATTGGCGGACGCTATTTCCTCATAGCGGGGCTATTTTTCATTGCATTTTATGTTCTGCTACGCCCTTTCATCTTTCATAAGAAAATTCAGCAGAAAACCCCTCGGCTGGACGACTATGCTCGAGAGATTGGATATTCGGTGATGACCATCAGCATTTTTGCTCTTGTGCCGTTGATAATCCTGCATGTACCAACCATCTCGAAGCATACTACCTACTATACAAAAATCCATACGCGTGGCTGGTGGTACTTTTTTGCTGCGTTTCCGCTCATGTTCTTTATCCATGATGCTTATTTCTATTGGATGCACCGCCTGATGCACAACAAACAACTTTTTAAGATCTTTCACCTGGTGCACCATAAGTCCGTAAACCCATCACCATGGGCCGCATATGCATTTCACCCCCTCGAAGCAATAGTGGAGGCGGGAATATTTCTGGTGTTCCTCTTCACCATCCCTATTCATTTTTTGCACTTGTTTATTTTTTTCTTTTTAATGATCGTATACAATGTATATGGCCATCTCGGGTATGAACTATACCCCAAAGGCTTCAACAAACACTGGTTGGGGAAGTGGATCAATACCTCGGTGAATCACAATCAGCACCATCAATTCTTCAAAGGTAATTATGGCTTGTATTTCACCATTTGGGACAGGATGATGGGAACACTCCGGAAGGACTACGATGCTCAGTTTGAACGTGTGACTTCGAAAAGAAAATAGACAGGCCATTTAAGGAATCATCAATTATTGGACATGCTTTCACCAACGCACCTTACCAGCTCAAGTGAGTGCCTTTATTTATGCTTAGGTTTGCCTGCCGAATATGAAACTACAGATCCAGCCAACTATTTACTATTGTTACGACGCTTACTGCGGCTGGTGCTACGGATTTAGTAAAGTCATTTCGCAGTTAGCCCACGAGTTTAGAGAAGCGATTGCCTTTGATGTTCTTTCCGGGGGCATGATCATGCCGGAGCAGCCTACTCATTTTGCGCCAATGGCCAGGTATATCCAAACCGCATACAAGCAGGTGGAGGAAACCACAGGCGTCAGGTTTGGAGAGGACTTCCTCTGGCACGCCTTTCATCCTGATGAAACAGACTGGTTTCCCGACTCCACAAAAGCTGCCATCGCTTTATGCATCTTCAAAGAATATTATCCAGCCAAAGCAGTTTTTATTGCAAGCGACATACAATATGCGCTGAACTATGAAGGCAGAGATCTTACAGACGATGAAGCGTACCGCCACCTGGTTGAAAAATATAAGATCCCTGCTGAAGATTTTTTCGATAAGCTTAGAAGTGAAGAGTACCGCGAGAAGGCTTATTATGAAATAGCATTAGTGAAACAACTGCAGGTGAAAGGTTTCCCTTCTGTGCTGATGCAGGTAAGCGACTCAAAATTCTATCTGCTGACACAAGGGTATACAGACTACGAAACGTTAAAGCGCAGAGTAGATTCTGTGCTGACGGAAATAGAAAAAGAGTAACCTCAGTGCCAGTTTTTATCCGGCTTCATTTTCAACCTGTATGCGGCCTCAACCACATCCTGCAATTCTACCGGGTCACTGAATGGATCTTCATCAAGTTCTGTTACACGATTTAATTCTCTTTGCCATCTGCGGAGTTCTTCAACATATTCTTTATTGGGCAAGCGCCTTAGCTTTTCGCCCTCAAGCTCAAGGTCGCACAATCCATTTTTTAACCACTCACCTGTATGCCAGTCGGGCATATCTACCGCCGGAAACAAGCAGATTCCGTGCAGGTCCATCCCTTTCTCAACGGCTGCTAAAGACTCTTCCATCACATCTTTAAGCCATGCTGCCCTGCCATCACGCATACCACTTGTCTCCCCAATAATCATAGGCCGTTTATAACGTTCCCACACAAAAGCTATTAGCTCGCAGAGCGGTTTTATGCGGTCATCATCAGGCTCGAGCGCCGCATGAGGGCCCTGCTCTCTGTACTCCATTTGCCCGAACGAATAGTTATTAGCTCCTACAATGTCCAGCACCTCGGGTGAACCTCCAAGCTCGGGATGTTCTTTGCCGAAAAGGATATCCCATGCCACGAAAGTGTCTACATAGGTTTCATGCAAGGCAGCCTCTTGGAGGTCGGGCCTGTCACGTGGCGCCACCACCTGCACCAGAGGATCGATGTGAACCATCCGTGCGGAAGGTTCTACCTGCCTTATTGCATTCACACCCGCTATTGCAGCTTTGCAAAGATTCAAACGCAGCTGAAAGCGTTCTTCTTTTGTGTTTTTGTAAGGAGCAACCCAGCCCCATTCGCCACCACAAAAGGAAAAGAAGGTGATTTCATTAATAGGAGTGAAGAAATAGGGCCCCTGCATTTTGGGAATCACATATTCAGCAGCCGCTCTGCAGTATGCGGCAAACCGCTCTACAAAAGTTTGCGAAAACGGATCAAGGCCATCTGGATAACCATAATGACACAAATCCCAGAT
>DASQNW010000507.1:0-4996 GCA_035644775.1 Chitinophagaceae bacterium
TAATCTTTTAGCCAAAACAATGCATCTTCGTTTTTACCGGCTGCGGTTAACGCAGCGTTCAAGGTGCGCATCACGTCACGACGCATCGGTTCCCGAATGGCTTTTAGTTCCCTGACAATTTTCTGCAGATCCTGTGCGGCTGAAGGCAGCTTGTTGGCAACATCGTTTACCAGTTCTAGAACTTTTGCCACCTGGCCTTTAATAGGATCCAGATAGCGGTACCACGCGAGGTTGCGTTTATCACGAACGTGCTCTTTGGCTTCTTTTTCAATATCGCTCAACTCCTCTTCGGTTGCCAAAGAATTAGCCAGTAGCCATTCACGCATCTTCACCATCCCATCCCATTCCCTCTCCCACTGCAGCCGGTCTTTGCCTTTATACCGCTCATGGCTTCCAGAGGTGGAATGACCTTGTGGCTGAGTCACCTCATCAACATGAAACAGCACCGGCACATGTGATTCCCTTGCGATTCTAATTCCCTCTTCAAAAATTTCGCACATACCTGCATAGTCCCAACCCTTCACGTGGTAGATATTAATCCCATTTGTACCTTCTCTTTTCTGAAAGCCTTTTAAAGCTTCCGAGATAGAGCCTTTCGTTGTCTGATATTTTTTTGGAACAGAAATGCCATAGCCATCGTCCCAAACAAAAATTGCGAGCGGCACCTGTAACACCCCAGCAGCATTTATCGTTTCCCAGAACTGCCCTTCCGAAGTAGAAGCATCGCCAATTGTACAAAAGCATACTTCATTACCCTCATTTGAAAGGTGGGTAAATTGCTGCAATGCGGGCACATGCCTAAAGGTTTTTGAGGCAAAGGCGAGTCCTAATGCACGGGTCATCTGACCTGCAGTAGTTGATATATCCGATGAAATGTTCTTGCGTTCAGCCAGGTCCAGCCAATTGCCGTTAGCGTCAATAAAAGGCGTAGCAAAATGAGCATTCATTTGTCTACCGGCACTAAATGGGTCGTGGTTGAGATCGGGGTCGGCATAAAGCTGGGAGAAAAATTGTTCTACAGTAGCCAGGCCTGAAGCAAACATAAAAGTCTGGTCGCGGTAATATCCGGCTCTAAAATCTCCAGGTTGGAAAAACTTAGCCATGGCTACCTGTGCCACCTCTTTGCCGTCACCAAAAATTCCAAACTTAGCCTTCCCGGTCAATACCTCCTTCCGACAGGTTAAACTGGTTTCACGGCTGACGCAAACCCAGCGATAGTCCTGTAAAACTTCTTGTCGAAAACGATCGAAGGACAGCATCTCATCAGGATGCTGCACGACCTCAATAGTATTTTCCATGAAACAAAAATAGGTGGAAACGGGTGTATGCACTTCAGCGTTAAAAAATCACAAAATGTACTCAGGTATTCCTTTAACCCGAAGATTAATGTATTTTTGAAACACAATCATTTTCGATGAAAAAAATTCTGCTTTACGTACTCTCATTTGTAGCTATTGCATCTGTAAATGCCCAAACTGAATCCTCCGCCCCCGTCGATGTTTTACTCGTAAAACAAACCGAGTTCGACTTCGGTAAAATACCACAAGGCAAACCGGTATACACAACTTTTGAGATTGTAAATCAAGGTTCTACACCACTTAAACTGGATAATGTAAGTGCCAGCTGCGGCTGTACTACACCCGAGTGGAGTAGAGACGAAATTGCTCCTGGTGCAACAGCGGTTATTAAGGTGGGTTATAATGCAGCTGCTGAAGGTGCATTTGAGAAGCCAATCACTATAACATACAATGGCAGTCAGACAAAGGTGTTGAAAATCAAGGGCCAGGTTTGGAAAGCGCCTGCTGGTGCAGCTCCATCAAATTCATCCGTATCATTTCTGAAATCTCAATTAAATAGCTAATTATGAAAACGTTTTTGTTCGTTGCTGCTTCATTTCTGCTTAGCCTTTCAGCAATAGGTCAACAGAAAGCAGATGACTTTATTAAAGTAAGTACAGAGAAGCATGATTTCGGAAAAATCAAGCAAAATGTTCCTGTAAGCACTTTCTTCCAGATCACAAACACCAGCGATAAACCCGTTGTAATTGAAAACGCCTGGGGATCCTGCGGCTGTACTACTCCGGAAGTACCAAAGGAACCTATTGCACCTAAAAGCACAGTAAAACTAAAGGTGAATTATAATGCTGCCAGTATGAACCGCTTCGAAAAAGATGTGTACATCAAGCTTGCGGGTGTTTCAGAAGCTAAAGTAGTAAAGATCACCGGTGAAGTGTTGAGCCCCGCTGCCTATGACACGTACGCCAAACAAAAACGAGCGACTAATGCACCGGCACCTAAAGCAAAGGGTTAATACCAACAACTATAAACTTGTAATAAACCCTGCACCAGCAGGGTTTTGTTTTTTCGCTCCTATGATAAGGTCTCTAATCACGCGGCAAGCAGGCCGAACCATTATTTTTGCAATATGTTAGAAATCAGTGAACGAGGCCGGTGTATGCCGTCATCTCCAATCCGAAAATTGGTACCTTATGCAGAAATCGCTAAGCAGAAAGGCATTCATGTTTTCCATTTGAATATTGGTCAACCAGATATCGAAACCCCTTCGATAATGCTTAATGCAGTGAAAAATGCGAACATCACTGTTTTGGAGTATAGCCATAGCGCAGGCAATGAGTCGTACCGCCGGAAACTCGTTAACTACTATAAGGCTGCGGGAATACAGGTAGGGATGGATGAAATATTGATCACCACGGGTGGGTCTGAAGCAATCATGTTCAGCTTCTTCATCTGTTTAAATCCGGGCGACGAGGTGATTATTCCCGAACCGTATTACGCAAACTATAATAGTTTTGCTACCGCTGCCGGCATCGAAGTGGTTCCCGTCACTTCATATATTGAAAGCGGTTTTGCGTTGCCTCCGGTTTCTGAACTGGAGAGGCGCATTAGCAAAAAAACCAAGGCGATTATTATCAGCAACCCCAACAATCCAACCGGCACTTTGTATGGAAAAGAGGATCTCGAAGCGTTGAAGAAGATCTGCAAGAAAAACGGTCTTTACCTTTTGTCTGATGAAGCTTATCGAGAGTTCTGCTATGATAGTGAGTACGTAAGTGCCATGCAGCTGACAGAGATGGAGGAACACGTGGTATTATTAGACACGATTAGTAAACGCTATAGTGCAACTGGTGCAAGGCTGGGCGCCCTCGTCACGAAAAACAAATCTGTGTATGATGCGGCAATGAAATTTGCCCAGGCGCGGCTCAGCCCTCCCGGCCTTGCACAGATAATGGCTGAAGCTGCATTAGATCTACCACCGTCTTATTTTGACGCTACAAAAGAAGAATACTTGTCAAGACGAGACTTACTTGTGAGCCGGTTAAACGCTATGCCGGGCGTTTTCTGTCCCAATCCAGGAGGAGCTTTTTATGCTATTGCAAGATTGCCGATCGATGATTCGGAAAGGTTTTGTCAATGGCTACTCGAATCTTTTTCGTTCAACAACAAAACGTTGATGCTTGCGCCCGCCACAGGCTTTTACGGAACTCCCGGCCTCGGCAAGGATGAAGTTCGACTTGCCTACGTGTTGAACACGAAAGATTTAAATGAAGCTATGAATTGCCTGGAAAACGCCTTAATGGTTTATCCGGGCCGCAAGAAATTGAAGGCACCAGCTGTCGTTGGGTAATTTACTACTCATTTTCTCACTGATGACGGTTCAACTTTGGTAAGCCGGACAATTATATTTTCATGAAAATGAGTGAGTTGCTTTTCTCACGAGCAATTAAGCTATAACCATACTTCCAAGCAAGATTTTAGCTGTAACTGTTGATAAATAATATGTTATGGCAAACAATGAACAATATGGAAGCTGGCAAGGTGAAAACGAATTTCAACCTTCAGAAGGTGCAAGCAATGTTATCAATGTAGGGTGGAACGAACGTCTGGCAAGTGCTACTGTTGGCGCTTTCTTATTTTCGTCAGGAATCAATAATCTCTTCAAGAATCCCATCAAAGGGCTAACTAAAACTGCATTAGGCGGCATGCTGCTTTATAGGGGGATGTCCGGTAATTGTCCGTTTTACACCAGCATTGGAAAAACACGTGAAGTGAGGCATACCTCAGCCATCAACATTAGAACTGGTTTGACGGTGAACAAACCGAAAGATGAGGTTTATGCTTTCTGGCGCAAGTTAGAGAATCTTCCATTGTTTATGAAACACCTTGCGACAGTTACAGAAATCGACGCTAAACATTCTCATTGGGAAGCAGTTATCCCAGGAAATATTGGAAAGATAAAATGGAACGCAGAAATTGTTAAGGAAGAGCCTGGTTATATGATTGGTTGGCAGTCTTTACCTAATTCTACTATTAACAACGCGGGTAAGGTAGTTTTTCATGATGCTCTAAATGGCCAGGGAACAGAAATCGAGGCAGTGATCATTTACCATCCACCAGCTGGAGAAATTGGCGCAGGGGTAGCAAAGCTGCTTAATCCAGTCTTTGAAAAACTTATCCGTCAGGATGTTATGAACTTCAAAGAGTATATTGAAACCAAACATAATCCGAAAACGGACATGCCAGCAAATACTGCATCGCTTGGAAGTGATTTACATTAAATAAATAAAAATATTTATTAAAAAGAAGAAAGTCTCTGAAATGTTCGTGTAATTAGCAGAAAAAACGTATATTGCAGTAGATTACAATATGATCAGTCAATATTATTCTTGTTCTTAAAACAAGCATTTAAAAGTTTCATATGGCAAGCAATCGTTAGTCGCCCGCTGTTTCTACAGTGGGCTTTTCTTTGTTAACTTAAAGTTAACGACAATAACTTACCAGCAAAATTTATTTCTAAGAATTTGGTTTCAATGTGGTGAGCGATGTGCTATTTTTGCAGCCCACAAAAGGCGAGGTAGCTCAGCTGGTTAGAGCATCGGATTCATAACCCGAAGGTCGGCAGTTCAAGTCTGCTCCTCGGTACAAAGCCCCGACAGAAATGTCGGGGCTTTTACTTTTCGTTCAACAGAGCACCGGAT
>DASQNW010000508.1:0-3403 GCA_035644775.1 Chitinophagaceae bacterium
CTGCATCTAGAGTTCGCGTTTCATTGAAACACAGCACTGAATCTTTGGGTAAGATGATTGCAGGAGGGGTATATACTTGCAACACCTTTAATGTGTCGGTAGCTCTACAGCCATTGTTGTCCCAGGCCTGTACTATGTAGTCGCCTTTCTTAAATGCGCTTTTTTGCACAGCTGTATTTCCGTCATTCCATAAGTATTTTATAAAACTGTTTCCCGCATTAAGCACTATTGAATCACCAGCACAAAAACTAGTATCGTTACCTAAATTGATATTTGCCGAAACATTTACATGAATGTGAACCGTATCAAAATAAAAACAGCCTTTAGTTGCTTCTGCTTTTACAACATAAGAAGTGTCTTTTAGGGGATTGACGATGATGGTCTGTGTACTGGTAGAATTGGTAGTGTAATTCGGCACCCACGAGTAGCTCAAGAAGCCCGGTGTGGCCGATAAATGAATAGTATCTACATTACATTTGGTTCGATCTTCCCCTGCGGAAATGAGCGGAGCTTGTTGAGGAGTGATGACAATAGTATCTCTTACAGTATCACCACAGGCGTTCATTGCTTCAACATGAAATGTGCCAGGTGTTTTCACTTCATAAGACGATTCCAAAGAAGCATCCTGCCAGTGGTAAGATAGAAACCCAGGCCCGGCATTTAATAGAATACTTGAACCTTGACACAGAACAGTGTCTTTGCCTAAATTGATCTTGTTTTGTGCATTACTTACCTTAATAAACAAAGTGTCTGCAAACTTCTTGCAACCTGTATTCATGGACGCGATCAGTCTGATAACTCCGCTCTTTTTAAAATTGATTTTTAAAGAATCATCTGTTCGTTGAACAGCTTCTATTTCGCCGGGATCAAAATTCCAGGCAACATTCCCTTTGCATCCAGCATTTTTACGTGCATAAAAAGTTTGCACTTCAGAATTATTGCAAAGAGTTTGGGGCCCTTCTAAAAACAGGGTGTCACAATTTAACACCTCTGTACAAAATGCTTCTGACCTGGATGTTGTATATGACAGCTCATTTCTATTGAGTGCAGAAATATTAACCTGTTTGTCGAGCACAAGAACCTCCACATTGTTGGCTTTGACTGAAATAACAGTATCGATCCACGCCATTGTATCAATAGGACAAGTACCTATCGCGCCACCATATTTTAGTTTTCTTATGAACAGGTTGTTATCCAGCGGATTCATAAAATCATTTTCGGATCCGCTCATATACACATAGCGATCATCCGACTGAATGATATTCGAAATGCCGCTGTTTTTGAAACCTCCCTCTGTTGGGCGCTTGTTGCAGTTAATTGTATTTAAGTCTTTATCAAGCCGCCTAAAAACATGATAATAAGCACTATTTACATATACATTACTGACTGCCTGTATTAGCTCTCCATCAGAAGACATTCCACAAGAGAACATTGGAGCGGAATCATGTCCTTGTGGAAGAGAAAATTTTGTTTTTGTAAGGTTTCCATTTACATCGATAACAGTAACTGAAGGTACAGAGCTATTAGTCTTGCTCATGCCCATTCCGCACAGATAATATTTGTTGTCATGAAAGAAACTTCCAGAGCCGATTGCAGCAAAAACGGCATTGTCAACGTTAAATCTTCTGCCCCATATTGCGCTGCCATCATTCTGGTTCAACTGAAATAAACCGGTGGAATAATAAGGGAATTCCATGAACAAAGTACTAACAAGAAGTTTATCGTCATGCGCTACAAGAGTTGCACCAGAAAAGCGCATTTGAGTGTCCCTTAATTCATAAGATTTGAACCATTGGAATGTTCCATTTTTATCAATTTTCAGAACCAGTATAATTTCATCGAAGTGTGAATTGCGGAAAATAGTAAATGATGTAAATATTGATCCATCTTTTCCTTCTACGACATCCGGAAGATCTCCCACTCTTTCAAAGAATTTTTCCCAGATGATATTTAGATCGTTGTCATATTTGGTAAAAACAAAACTCCCATTGAGCGTGGTGTTGCCAGTGTAGCCAAGTGTAAGCAGATTTCCATCGTGTAGTTTGATAATTTTAAAATTATGCGCTTGATTGTCATAACGGATTTTTTTTCCACTGATAAAATCGCCATTCAAATTAAACTTTGCAATTAAAGACTGTGTTTGATCGTTGAAGCCATCAAGATTACCAACATATCCAGCAACGAATATATGCTCATTCGATATAGCCATTCCAGGACCCCTGGTCATGATTTCGTTATCTGTAAAGTTATATTGATAGGTATCGATGCATCCTGCCTCTGAACCCGTTTGTATTCCCTGGTTTTGACAATATACGAATGGAGAAATAATAAATAAATACGAGAGTATAGCAAAACGGAGAAAGATAGGCATCCGGCAGTTAGAATGGTTTAATGACTTTATCGAAAAGCAAGATAGTCTCCATTACTAATAAAAGCAATTTGAGAAAGCCTTCGGTAAAGAGTTGCTTGATACGGACAATTCTCTGACCGCCGTAGTTCATATCGTCACGAACATTTCTGATTTTTTGCATGAAAGCGCAGGCCATTAATTACCTGGAGGCCTATGGTTTGGAAACGGGGTTGCTCATAAATTTCGGAGCTAAGAGTTTAGAATTTGAAAGAGTCGTGAAAAAGGTATGAACGATGATTGGAATGATTGCGTGAGTACCATGATTGAAAGAAATCAAAGCCCAGCATCCAATCCTTCCAATCACAGTTAAGAATCAAAAGAAAAATCATAGTCCCTCAAATAACCAAATAAATCATGGTTCGGACAATGTCGACCAATCAATCATATCTCAACCTGCTCCGCAGCAACAGACTTCATCTGGACTATGATTATTTTAATGGAATGAATACTATGCTTAGGGGTATAATCGTCAATTTCGGGAGTGATCCCTCTTCTCCGCCGAGTCTCACTCGGCATTTTTTTGTGGCGTGAACTCGACGCTATTTCTGAAAACAAGGTAAATTATGCTCTAAATAAGACGCAATGGGTTGTGAGGCACGAACAACAGCATGAGGCATTTTAGTTTTTGAAAAAGAATGATCAAAAAGACTATCAGATACAATCCCGGCATTATTGGAAAATTCATTTTTATCCTATGCCTAAGCTGCCTCTTGGGCTGCAACCGGTTCGTTAACAATTCCACGGAAGAGACACCAAAAAAAACTGATCAACTCCGCATACAATGGAAGGATAACATACTTACAATTTCGGGTGATGAGTTACCGGGTAAAATGATGGAAATTTTATACATCGAAGATTTTTGTAAAAGGGGCTCGACAAACCGGAATTGGTTAGAAACCATCATCCCGCATAAAACAGAATTGATATCCGCTGAAGAAAACAATACACATATCAAACTTAGAACGATTGTGCAGCCGGATTTAGAAGTAGCGC
>DASQNW010000509.1:0-2049 GCA_035644775.1 Chitinophagaceae bacterium
CCTACCGCAGCTTTGGATTTCCCGGAGCTGAGGATCTAGGAAATATGTTCCAGTTCTATCGCGATTTTGAAAACGATGTAAACGGTGTTCGGGATGTGTCTTTTTCAAAACAGCTAAATCCCGAACTAAAAAACTTCAGCCAGTGGCTTGATGAATATTCAGGAAAGATTCCGCTGGAATAATTTACGAACAGATTTGCTTCAAAGCTTAATCCTTTTTCTGGCGCTGTAGGGAATACACTCGAAGAAACATCTTACAGTGCTTCGGCACTTCACGTTTCCATTTACGATTGTGAAAGTTAGTAAGCCGATGATACAGGGTGCTGATGAAAAGAACCCGCAAGGCTTGAAAGCACCAAATTCAGCTGCCTGTGACGGCCGCCCTGTGCACACCGATCCACGTGTGGAACGGGTCATATATAAAAGGCTCATCACGAGGGAAAATATAGAAATAAGCAGCTGAATTACTGCCGAAGGCTCTATCACCTGGATTAACTCGTTGGGGGGCATGAATCACGATCACCTTGCACGATTCCTGCACCTTGGAAAAATTAAAGGTTATCTTTTTAAGGTAAGTCCGCTTACATCATCAAACCTTGCAACTATTCCCCATCCGAAAATGTTAGTAACCGCCACTCCGATCGCAAGTTCATTTTCTCCTGCTTTCAACGGCAGGCTAAAAGAAGTATTCTCTATTGAAACCCTGCCTTCAGGTTCTTTCATTATAGGCTGGCGATAAAAATTCTTGTCCAGATAGGCAATCTGTCCATTGACAAAAACCCATACTTCTCCCGAAAAACCGAAGCGTAGCAGCCGCTTTTGTTCCGAGGGAGATACTATAGTTGTTTTCAGCCATACTACTTCTCTCGTTTCTTTTTTGCCAAACCGGCGCGAGAGGTTAATCAAACCATAGCGTTCTGCTTCTATATAGTCCAAAACGGCCTCGGGCTTCGGCAAGTCTTCGTTGGTTAGTTCACGTCCTTTAGGTAATGGCATTGTCTGCGTCACTTTCCAATTCCGTATGAACCGGGTATCGTTATAGGTAGGGTCTACCGCTTCCGTGGCCATCAGGTCTTCTGTAACATTAGGTTTGATCACCAGGTTTGAAATGAAGCTCGAGCCATCAAATGCGAGGCCTCCCGTAGATGTGTTGCCATAAAGGCTTGTTATATGAAGGGCAGGCTTAGAAAGATCATTTATGTATACACGCATTTGCCTGCCGGCGACAACCAACTTCACATGATTCCATTCTTTTTCTTTTATTAATGCCGGACCTTGGTAATGTGGTAACAGGTTCCAAAGGTTTACACCTTTTAAGATTGGCACATACTGAACCGCATCCATTGCCCAGGGCTTACCGGCTGTACCAGCCCGCAAGTATACATACTCGCTTTCGTTTGCGTCTTCCCTTCTAAAATACAGCCCTGTGAAAATGTCGTTCGGTTCAACGTCAAATTCGATGGTGCCGTTGCTGAAATTCACATCCTTTAAAATCACCCCTCCTGCGCCCTGTAAAATTTTCATGGAAGGCACTTCTTTATGTCTAATAAATTCGGCTTTGTCAGCCTTGAACTCCCACCGTTCCGGTGTCATCTGTATCTTTAATGATGAAGTAGCGGATTTTTTGGAAGACTGTGAAAAGCCGGCCAGGAAGCAAATCAAGACAGCACATAAGGCAAGTGTTTGTTTCATAATTCATTGTTTGATTAAGTAGTTCAAAATTGAAAACTTGTTGAATGAGATCCTGTTCACGACCTGATCAAGTTTATTCAAGTTTTTTCACGACGTATTCAGCATGACAGACGCAGTTTACATACAGAAATGCACACACCAGATAGAGGAAAGCCTTGCATGGGGTAGTAGTGAGAACTGGCAGAACAAAGACTACGAACTGTTAAGTGAGCAGATACTTGATAAAAAGGGTATTGCACTCAGTGTTAGCACACTCAAAAGACTATGGAGGAAAGTAAAGTATGACAGCACGCCTAACTCGTCCACGCTAAATGCGCTCGCCCGATTTGCAGGCTTTGAAAGCTGGAGAAATTTTAAG
>DASQNW010000510.1:0-3093 GCA_035644775.1 Chitinophagaceae bacterium
GAGTAGCTGAGCCGCCATTCGGGCCTCCTGGATTGATGCTCACAAGTAGCACCCATAGTTCCTGTCCACGATGATTCAAGGGAAAAAGATCAGGACATTCCCAAACACCGCCGTGAGCACCCAACCGTTCGCCAAATTCACTTTCTTTAGTCCAGTTCTTCAGATCGGGAGCTGAATAAAAACTCACTCGGTCTTTAGTTGCCAAAGCCATAATCCACCGGCGTGAAACTTCGTGCCATATTACTTTAGGATCTCTGAAGTCTTTTATACCCGGGTTCAATAAAATAGGATTGTTGTTATACTTTGTCCAGGTTGCTCCTTCATCTAAACTATAAGCAATGCTCTGCACCTGGAAGTCGCTCCGCTTTGCCTTTTCACCCACATGGTCGTGGTTTGTATAAATCGCTACGAGGGGAACTTTGCCTTCGCGTCCGAACCCGGAGGTATTCTGCCAGTCTACTACAGCACTACCAGAGAAAATAGTTCCCAGGCTGTCGGGATAAAGGGCAATTGGTTGGTGTTTCCAATGCACTAAATCTGAACTTGTAGCATGACCCCAATGCATAGGACCCCACACTGTACTATTTGGATTGTATTGATAAAACAGATGATAAATATTATTGTAGAAAACCATCCCATTAGGATCGTTCATCCACTTTTCTTTGGGTGAAAAATGAAACTGAAGCCGGTACGGCTCTCTTTGAAAACTCTGAATTTGATTCCTTTTGATTTTTGGCGAAACACAAGCAAGCAGCGTTGCCGAGGCAGCAATAAACAAAAATGTTCTCATAAACGTCTTCGGACCATGTATTAATAAAACCTTCCGATGAATTTGTTTTCGACGATCAGCTTTTTCATTTCCTGCGGGTTGATGATTCCTTGTTTCGCATAAGCGATTCTGCCTCCTGGTTCTACAAGAAGGGTATATGGCAATGCACCCTGCCAGTTTGGATCAATGGCTTCGATGAGCTCGTACTTATCCTCAGAAGAAAAGATGTAATTGCTTCCGGAGGCCTGTTGCTTTTGCAAAAACTTCAAAGCTTTCTGTCGATTGGATGGACTGTCAGCACTGATACTAACAAACTCAAAATCTCTCCCACGATACATGCGGTTCATTTCTATGAAAGATGAAAATTCCGACACGCAAGGGCCGCACCAGGTGGCCCAAACATTAATGAGTCTTAATTTATCAGAAGTATTTTTCAGCACGTCTTTTATGCCATTTACATCAATGGCTTCCAGTGTTACAGGTTCTTTGGCCCACTCAGCTTCTGCTTTCTTGATCCAATCGCTTTTCTCCGCCCACTTTACCGAACAACCAAAAACCTTCGTTGTTGCTACAGGCACTTCTTTGTTTGCCAACAATGCTTCAATCGCATTTTTCGCATCCAAATTCTTTGGATTTCCGGTCGGCTTTTCCACATCATCAATACGGCCGTGGTACCGCAACTTACGTGCACGATCAAATACAAAAACATGCGGGGTAGCTACAGGACCATATGCCCGTGACATGCTTTGTGTGGCTCCATCATACAGGTATGGAAAATTGAATTTCTTCTGTTTGGCCCGCAGTTTCATATCTTCAAAACTATCACCCAAATCGGTGTAACCAAGTTCGTCGAGACGGATGGATGTAGGGTCGTTTGGTGAAACAGCAACAACTGCAACTCCCTTGCTTTTGTATGTCTTAGTTAGCTGAATAAGCCTGTCTTCGTAAGCTTGTGCAGTAGGGCAATGGTTACACGTAAACACCACAACCAGCACAGTTGCGTTTTTGAACGAAGCTAAAGAATACGTCTTACCGTCTACACCCCTCAACTTGAAATCAGGTGCAGAAGCACCAATGCTCAGGGTTTTATTTGTATCATCTGCAAAAGAAAAAAGCCCGGAACTCAATAGAACCAGAGTAAACAGCAGTTTTAAAAATTGTGCTTTCTTCATAAGAAAGATTTTAGAAAAGATAAAGAAATAGAAGCACTATTCACTAAACAGGTCAGACGATAAGTAGCGGTCTCCGCGATCGCATATTATACAGACAATCACTCCCTGATCCAGCTCTTTTGAAAGTTCAAGTGCCGCATGCACTGCACCACCGCTGCTCATTCCCGAAAAAACAGCTTCTTCTTTTGCAAGGCGTTTTGCCATCTCTCTTGCATCTTGTTCATCAATCTCCATGACACGGTCTACACGTTCCCTTTCAAATATCTTCGGTAGGTAAGCAGCAGGCCATTTTCTTATTCCTGGAATTCGTGAGCCGTCGGTGGGCTGGCAACCTACAATTTGCACCTGGTTATTTTGTTCTTTTAAATATTTAGAAACACCCATTATGGTTCCGGTGGTGCCCATAGCAGAAACAAAGTGAGTAATTTTACCAGCTGTATCTCTCCAGATCTCAGGGCCGGTTGTTTTATAATGCATCCCAGAGTTGTCCGGGTTAGCAAATTGATTCAGCATCAGGTAGCCGCCCCCGGCAAGTTGCTCAGTAGCAAAATCGATAGCGCCTTCCATTGATTTTTCTTTTGGTGTTAAGGTCACCTTTGCACCAAAGGCTTGCATCGTCAGTACTCTTTCATGCGTTGCATCTTCGGGCATTACAAGTTCTAACTCCACACCAAAGAGATTTGCGATCATAGCCAGTGCGATCCCTGTGTTGCCGCTTGTGGCTTCAATAAGCTTGATGCCCGGCTTCAACTCGCCCCTGTCCAGTGCACCTTTGATCATTCCATAAGCAGCTCTGTCCTTAACGCTGCCTCCGGGATTGTTGCCTTCAAGCTTCGCGTAAATCCGAACATCTTTGTTAACAGAGAGATTCTTCAGTTCCACCATTGGAGTATTGCCTACCAGGTCCAGTATTCCAGCCATGTAAATTTTGGTTTGAGTTTGCAATTTCCTGTTTACGGGCCGAAAACCGAAATGTAGAACAGAGCCATAGGGTGCTTTAACAATCTTATAAATGTTGCTGTTGTTATCAAATAACAAAAGCCCCTCAGGGCTTTTGGAAACATAATGATCTGAATCTTTTATGCAGCACTGTTTAACAACATTACTAAACTAACTATGCCGAACATCAGGAAAAATAAGATCATCAAAATA
>DASQNW010000511.1:0-12670 GCA_035644775.1 Chitinophagaceae bacterium
GTACACTGTCAGCCTTACTGCATTAACAGTGGAGGCTATTCAAATTCCCTGTACGGCGTTGGAGTAGATGTATCAGGAGTATGTTCCTATGCGAAAAAATGTTGTGTGGTTATTTTGACCACCACGAACACACAAGTATGAAAAGGCAAAAATGGGCTTTTTAAATCATCAAAATGTGAAGGACATCTCAAATAGATCAATCACCCTCTTTTCCCATATGAAAGCTATATAAACATCGAGAATGATTGCCGACGCGATTTTCGGAAATATTCGCTTTAGAATAGCTTTTTAATATCTTGCATTTAGCTACCTATGAAGAACGAGCTAAACCATATCAACCACCTGGATTGCTTACGAGCCATTGCAGTGATATTGGTAATTATTACCCACTGGTTTCCCTCAACACATCCGGTAAGCGTTTATTCGAACTACTTCAATGGAGTAGACATTTTTTTTACCTTAAGTGGCTTTCTCATCACCCGAATACTATTGGTTAACAGAAATAAAGCAGATGAACACAGCACTTCCAAAAAAACTGTTTTAAAGAGCTTCATTGTACGCCGTGCTTTGCGCATTTTTCCCATTTACTACCTCACCCTTCTTTTTGTTGCAATCTTTGTTGCCGGAAGTTTTACTGGAAAGTTCATATACTTTTTCACCTATACCTCTAACTTTTATTTCTTTTTCAATCAAAGCTGGGGCAATGACCCCCTCGCACCCTATTGGTCGTTGTCTGTGGAGGAGCAGTTTTATCTTATATGGCCATTGCTGATCTTATTTATCAGCAGGAGATACTTACTTCATGTGATTTTATTGTTCCTGATGATTGGCGTTGCTGCACAGTTCGCTTTGATGAACGTCGCATTCGGTGATATCCTCACCATCAGCTGCTTTGATGGTTTCGGCATTGGCGCTTTGCTGGCATGGCTGGTTGTCTTCAAACCGGAACTTGTGAAACAAAATAATATGGTTTGGACGACTGTTTTCATTATGGCCTGTGCATTCCAATTTGTGCGAGTCGTTTTTGACTATACGCCATTTCCATTTCCTGTACGCTCCGTAACTGCCATTGCCACTATCGTCGCCATAAGGTACTTTGTACTTCATCAGCAGGCAAATTGGTTCAACCGAATAGTGGCCAATAAAGCCATGTTGCTCATTGGAAAGATCAGCTATGGGGTGTACCTGTTCCACATGATTACGCCAATATTCAGCACCAGGATATTTACTCAACTAAATATTCTGTTACCCGAGCAAGTGCTTGCTCATGAACTTTCTGTTTTAAGAGTCGAAAATTTTATGTTTTTGATCTTTTTTGCATGGTGTTCGTATAGATTCATTGAACAGCCAATGCTAAACCTCAAAAACAAGTTTGAATACCAGCAGGGAAATAAAACGCCAACATCAGATTGTAAGCTTCCCCAAACTTCTACGGTTTAAAAATTGACTGATGCAAGCAAGTGTGGTTGTCACCGAGCTCCTTTTGTTGGAATAGCTTCCTTTTAAAGGGATATCAGATAGCGCACCCTTTGTGGGTTAGACCTGGAGGTGCGCTGGACAAATTTTTTTGAGTCACCTCGAATAGAGAAGGGCTTAAGCACGTTAATCATTCAATGACGCCAGCGCTTTTTTAGATGTTGCCAATTCTGTTCCATTGTTATTTAGTGATCTCAGCTACTGAACTGCTTGCGAAAATAATCTAAACAGGAAGTATCACCACAAATGAGGAACCAATTCCAGGTTGTGAAGTAGCATAGATCTCGCCACCATGATTATGCACCACTTTTCTACAAAGCGCAAGTCCTACTCCCGTGCCTGTGTATGTATCTCTTGAGTGAAGTCGCTCAAAAATTCCAAAAATCCTTTCAGCCTCTTCTGCATGAAAGCCAATACCGTTGTCAGCAAATGTGATTGTTGTGTAGCTTTTCTTTGAGTCCATTGCGGGTAGGTGAATTAAATCTTCTTTACTGGTTGGTTTCGCAGAAATAACAATCTTAGGGGCTTCACTCGTTTTGCTGTATTTGATGGCATTGCCGATCAGATTATTGAACAATTGCTCCAACTGGTGAGGGATACCTTTTAAGGTGGGCAGTTGCGCAGCTAGCAGCTTAACGTCTTTTTCTTTTATGACAAGCTCGAGATCCTGCTTGATGGTTTCCAAAACCTGGTTCAGATCTACTAGCTGAAACTGTTCTTCGGTTCTTCTGAGGCTGGAAAACTCCAGTAAGTCTTCGATAAGGTTCACCATGCGGTTCGAAGCTTCCTTGATTTTACGAATAGCGCCTTCAGGATTCTTTGTTCTATTGTCCTGAAGCATGTCGCTAAAGAATTGAATTTTTCTGAGTGGCTCTTTTAAATCGTGAGAGGCAACAGACGCAAACTGCTCCAGGTCTTCGTTGGAACGTTTTAAGGCAACATTGGTATTGAGCAACTCTGAAGTTCTCTCCTGAACTTTTTTCTCTAACAGGGCAGACAAGGTCTTTTGATCGTGAATATCTGTAGATGTTCCCAGCCAATACAGAACCTCACCAGCTTCGTTTTTAATGGGTTCAGCCCGTGCAATGTGCCAGCGGTATTCACCATCGTGCCTACGATATTTACATTCTACTTCATAAGGCACTTTGTGCTTAAGGGAGTGATGCCATCTTGTAAAGACAGCTTCCTCCGTATCTGGTGGCATGGTGCTCGCCCACCCGCTACCAAGTGCTTCCTTTGGCGTTTGACCTGTATATTGATACCAGCGGCTGTTAAGGTAATCCAAAGCACCATCTGGCTTGGCGGTCCATGCCATTAGTGGTAGCGCATCCACCATGGTTTGGATTCGCTTTTCTTCCTGTTTACGTTCCGAAATGTCCATTGATGAACCTGCAAACCCACCAAATGTACCATCGGGTAAGTACCAGGGGCTTCCTGATGAAAGACACCACTTCGTGGAGCCGTCTCCACAACTGATCCTGTACTCCTGGTTATAGTCTTTTTTGATCTTGTAACTCTGTTGGAAGAAGTCGAAAGCAGCTTCGCGATCTTCGTCGATTATATTTTTAGCCCAGCCGGAACCCAGGTGGTATTCTAAAGGTTTTCCCGTCCAACGAATCCAAGTTTCATTTACAAAAATGCATTCCATGTTTTGATCACAAATCCAAAGACACGTGGGTGCGGCCCTTGAAATAGTGTTAATAAGCAGTTGGTGGTTATCGGCTACTTTCTTCGCGTTTACATAATCAGTGACCTCGAGGCCGAAGGCAATAACCCCAATAATTTGACCTTCTACTTTATAAGGAAAGTAAACAAAGTTGAAATACTTAACAGATTGTTGTCCCTCGTTAAGCCAGTCAGCTGACGCGGGATAATTATAGCCATAATACGGCACACCTGTTTTATACACACCATCCAGCATCTCAAAATGGCCCTGCCCTTCCAGTTCAGGCACCATCTCCCTGGGCGTTTTGCCGAGCAAATCCCGATTACCATACAGCTGGGCGTACAATGGGTTGGAGAAGGTGCAACGCAGCTCCGGACCTTCCAACAGGCATACCATAGCAGGGAACTGCATAAAAAGGTTCTGGACGTTCGGGTCAATGGTAGAGAGCTTCACTGAAGCCTCTTCTCTAAATTGAGCCATTTTTTAGTGTTAGAACAGCAATTTACTTCAATGTTTATAGAGTTGAATTTCGCTTTTCTTTTGATTAAGTATTTTGTTTACGTCGACCACCCAACCACACTTTTGACATACGACCAATACAGATAGCACCGGTGATATAAGCGAGTAGGAATATTAAACAGTTCCGTTTTCTTACAATAAAAAATATACTGAGGCCGCAGCGCCGGCACATAAGGAAGGTTTCTCACATCAATCCTTGCAGCATGAATACGACTTACAGGAAAATCGTGCGTAAAAAGTCCTTCACATCTTCTTTCTTACAAGCTCCCAAAGCACAATACCTGCGGCTACTGAAATGTTCAGTGAATGCTTCGTTCCCAATTGTGGAATTTCTATGCACCCATCACAAAGCTCAATGGTGGCCTGCTCCACTCCGCTCACCTCGTTTCCAAAAATCACAGCCAGCTTTTCTTTCAACAAAACAGATTTGTGCAAAGGCATACTGCCTTTCGCCTGCTCCACTGCATAAACGGTATATCCGGCAGATTTCAGTTCTTCAATAGCATCGGCAATCTTGGAAAAATATTTCCAGCTAACTGTTTCCTCCGCTCCAAGTGCTGTTTTCTTAATTTCTTTGTGTGGCGGGTGGGCCGTGTACCCACAGATGTAAATGCCTTCCAGCAAAAAAGCATCGGCAGTGCGAAATACAGAACCTGTGTTGTAGGCGCTCCTGACATTTTCCAGTACCACAATAATCGGCAGTTTCTCTGCCCGACGAAATTGGTCTATTGACTTCCTATCCAGTTCATCAACAGAAAGTTTTTTGACTACTTGCTCCTTTGACTTCATTAGGCTGCAAAGCTAATAGACAAGGAATTGAAAACTGGTGGATAAATAACTTGTTTGAGCCTGAATGTATCCGGGGCAGGCACCTACTTTTGCCTGTACGGCATGAGCAAGGAGAAACTAGCAGAGACCCCGTTGATGCAGCAGCATAAAGCAATTAAGGATAAATATCCTGACGCTGTTCTGTTGTTCCGCGTCGGCGACTTTTATGAAACTTTCGGTCAAGATGCAATTATTGCATCGCAGGTGCTTGGCATTACTCTTACACGGCGTAACAATGGAGCGGCTTCTTCTTCAGAGCTCGCGGGCTTTCCCTATCACGCACTGGACACCTATTTGCACAAGTTGGTAAAGGCTGGATACAGAGTTGCCATCTGCGACCAATTGGAAGATCCCAAGGCTGCAAAAGGAATTGTAAAACGTGGCGTCACTGAAATGGTGACACCCGGCACAGCCACAAACGAAAAACTGTTGGAGCACGGTGCCAATAATTTTTTAGCTGCAGTACATTTTTCGGAAAACTGTTATGGCATCGCATTCCTGGATATCTCCACCGGAGAATTCTTTGTGGCAGAGGGTGATAAAGAATATGCTGATAAATTGCTGCTCGGATTCAAACCGGCTGAAGTACTTTTTCAAAGACATCAGCAGCGAAAGTTCAAAGAAGAATTCGGCTCGAGGTACTACACCTACACTTTAGATGAATGGATCTTTCAGGATCAGTATGCGAAAGACCTGCTGCTGCGGCATTTTGACGTTCACTCTTTAAAAGGATTTGGTGTTTAAAACCTCAGCTTTGCTCATGTAGCGGCAGGATCAATTTTGCACTACCTCAAAGAAACAGAGCACCCGAATCTACAACACATTACATCGCTGCAGCGGATTGACCGCGAGGACCATTTATGGATGGATCGCTTTACCATCCGCAACCTCGAGCTCCTCAGCAGCCCGTCAGAGAACGGTATTACACTGTTGAAGGTGCTTGATAACACGTGTACAGCAATGGGAGCACGCCTGTTGAAACGCTGGATGGTTTTTCCTCTTAAAGACATTCAGAAGATTAACGAGCGGTTGGGTGCTGTCGGCCATTTTATACTGAATACAGATGTACGTTCTAAACTGATGCTGGCAATGCAGCAATGCGGAGATATGGAAAGGCTGGTCTCAAAGATCCCCTTGAAAAAAGTTAATCCGCGTGAACTGCTGCAATTGGGTAGATCGCTGCGCCAGGTAGACAACATAAAACAATTATGCAGCACCAGTGAGAACGCATACTTAAAACGTATGGCAGATGCGCTTAATCCGTGCTATTATATTGCTGACAAAATCTTTAAAGAGATTGCTGATAACCCGCCCGCAATAGCATCAAAAGGTAACTTCATTAACAAAAATGTATCTACTGAGCTGGACGAGTTGCGAAGTATTGCACATAACGGCAAAGAGTACCTGCTGCAGTTACAACAGAAAGAAGCAGATGCAACCGGCATATCATCTTTAAAGATTGGCTTCAACAATGTTTTTGGGTATTACCTGGAAGTAACTAATGTGCATAAAAACAAAGTGCCCGCACAATGGATGCGCAAACAAACGCTGGCCAACGCAGAACGTTTCATCACCCAGGAACTTAAAGACTACGAAGAAAAGATTACCGGGGCTGAAGAAAAAATGCTTCAATTAGAACTGCGTTTGCTCGATTCCTTGCTCAATGAATTGCACGACTATCTCTCCTGTATACAGAGCAATGCCCAGATTGTTGCAACGCTTGACTGCCTTACGTGTTTTGCACAGAATGCCATCCAGTTCAATTACAAAAAACCTGATTTACATAGCGGAGATGGGCTGGTCATAAAAAATGGACGCCATCCTGTGATCGAAAGAACACTCCCTCCGTCGCAGCCGTATGTCGGAAATGACATTTTGCTAAACAATAGTGAACAGCAGATCATTATTCTTACAGGGCCGAACATGAGCGGTAAATCTGCCCTACTGCGCCAAACAGGTTTAATCACGCTGATGGCACATATGGGTAGCTTTGTGCCTGCAGATAAAGCTGAAATTCCCCTTACTGACAAAATCTTTACAAGAGTAGGTGCATCGGATAACATGAGTGCGGGTGAATCAACTTTTATGGTGGAGATGAACGAAACCGCATCCATCATCAATAATGTCAGCAGGCGCTGCCTTATATTGCTCGACGAGATTGGCAGGGGCACCTCTACCTACGACGGGATTTCAATCGCCTGGAGCATTGCCGAATATCTTCATCAGTCCCCTTGTGCACCAAAGACCTTTTTTGCAACGCATTACCACGAGTTGAACGAGTTGGAAAATAAGTTTCCAAGAATAAAAAACTATCACGTTGCTAACAAGGAATTAGGACAGAAGATCATCTTCCTTCGAAAACTGGCACCTGGTGGCAGCACTCATAGCTTCGGTATTCATGTAGCAAGGATGGCCGGAATGCCTGCAGACCTCGTGGAAAGAGCTAAAGAGATTTTAAAGCAGTTGGAAACCAAAAGCGTGGACAGCCAAACACCTAATCTCAGTCAGCTTTCAGCACCTAAACTTCAACTGAGTATTTTTGATGCACATAGCGAAACTTTCGAAGCCATTAGAACGCTGGTTTCTTCTTTTGACATCAACCGTCTCACACCTGTTGAAGCATTAATGAAATTAAACGAGATAAAAAACCTACTCAAATAGCAACCTTCATCCAAGCACCTGGGAGATGAATTGAAGGATGTGGCAACTTAAATTACAAATAGCTAAATGCCCAGTGGTTGCTTGCCGACTTCACCTTATTGTACCATCTGCATAGCGGGTAAAGGAGGAGCACTACTGTGATCCAGATCAGGTACACAGCCCAGAGTTCGAACCCAAACTTCTGGGGGCGAAAATAAAATGGATCAGCACTAAGGTCATTTATTCCATAGCCACTTGCAAAGAACGCAATAGCACAGAGCACGTGAATAAGGTAAATATGTAGGATATAATAGAAGAAAGGCACCCGTCCAAAAACAATAAAGTATTTTGAAAAGCGACCCTGAAGATGCTCAAAGAACGCCAGGAAAAGAATAGCAGGACCAATTGTCATCAGTGTATATAAAAGCGACGGCGGGTACTTGGATACGTTGAAGAAGGAAAGAACCGATAACATGGCCGTTTTTTGTTGCGACCATGGAGACGGATCACCGTACACGTTAAAAAATCTAAGTACAACAAACAAGCTGATTGCCACCAATGAAATACGCAAAAGATACTTTTTTCTCTTACCGCTTTCGATAGTTCTCCTGTATAGACTTCCAAAACAATAACCCAAAATCATGATGCCAAGCCAAACGGGAAAAGCATACAAAATAAATACGCCCCTTTCTCCTGCATAGGGCTGATAATAACCACCGTCCGGCGTATGAAGTAAATGCCACACCAAGCCTTCTTCTTTTGTTGCTGCTTCCACAGGATCGAGCAGGTTGTGGCCGAAAACAATTGCAACTCCTATCAGTAGCAAAGCTTGAAATGGTAGCCATACCAAAGCACTGAGCACCATCATACTAGCGCCAATCGCCCAGATCACTTGTAAGGCTATAGTGTGCAACAAAGGATCAAAGCTCCATCCAAAGCCAACCAGCACTGCTTCGGCAAGCACCAGCCAGAGCCCTCTTGTAAAAAGAAAAAAACTAAGTTCCTTTTGGGTTTTCTTTTGACCCGACAAGAAAGCAGAGGTGCCGGCCAAAAACACGAAAACAGGAGCGCAAAAATGTGTGATCCATCGCGTGAAAAACAAGATGGGGGTGGTGGTTTCAAGATTTGTGGGAGAGTCGATCATTGCTCCGCTGTGAAAATAATCACGCACATGATCCAACGCCATGATGACCATAACAAGCCCTCTCAAAAAATCGATAGATGTGATCCGCTTTGTCTGCACGGAAGCCCTTGCAGGTGGAGGAGCAGTTAGTGTTTGCATACATCAAAGAATATGTGGTAAGTTACAAAACCTGCGAATACAACAGCCGAGTAACTACTTCACATCGAACCACACCGGCGCTTCACTATTGCTCTCCCCATTGTAGTTGATAAAAAGCTGTTCACCTTCACGTAAATTACGAACGGCCTTTATAGAGATTTCCTGTTTTTTAAAATCCATTTCATACACACAGTTGGCTTCATAGGAGTGATTGTATAGCGATACATACCCAAGTGCCATGCAACATTCCTTCTTACTGTCGCCCCATTCAAAGATATAATCGTGCAACAGCGTTTGGTCAAGCAACTTGCGATCCTTTGCGTTCATCACGATCACCGGTGCGATCTCGATCACTACTCCCGCTTTGATAGATGTTTTTGCGAATACTCCCCTCCCCCTTCCTTTTGATTTTGCCACGTGTACATTTTCATGAAGAAAGCTAACAGGTTTCATGCAAGTTCTTAGTCTTTGATAAACTGCAAGATAAATGGTATCAATTGCTATTTTTGAATTATGGCTTTGGAAAACGTAACGGAAGATTTAAAGGTGCAATTTGAAGAAGTGTTGCAAAGCAACGAGGCCTTGCAGATTCGGCAGTTCCTTGATAGCCAGAACATCACAGACGTGGCTGATCTTGTTTACGAATATCCCGGTTATGAAAGCAAGATCATTGCGGCGATGTCGGTGCACAGGGCTGCAGGTGTATTTAAAATACTTGATTTCCCGACGCAGAAAGAAATCATTCAAACACTCCCCCCCAGCAAAACTGCCGAACTTCTCAATGAAGTACCTGCCGATGACCGCACTTCTTTTCTGGAGGAGCTACCAAGTAATGTGGTACGGGAACTAATTAAGTTGTTGGATGTTGAGGAGCGTAAAATCACGCTTTCGCTGCTTGGCTACCCAGAGAATAGTCTTGGCAGACTGATGACCCCCGACTATGTTTATGTACATGAACATAATACCGTAACTGAAGTGTGGGAGATCATCCGCAGAGTAGGAAAGAACAGCGAAACGATTGATGTAATCTATGTCATCAATGAAAAAGGCGAATTACTGGACGACATCAGGATCAGGGAATTCATTCTGGCAGGCCCTGAAAAAAAAGTAAGTGAGTTGATGGATGGAAGAGTAATTGCACTTAATGCATATGATGACCAGGATCTCGCAAACGAGGCTTTCAAAATGAACAACAGGGTCGCCTTACCAGTAGTTAGCAACAGCAATAAGCTCCTAGGAATTGTCACTATTGATGATGTGTTGTGGGTAACGAATGAGGAGTTCACAGAAGATATTCAAAAAATAGGTGGTACTGCTGCGTTGGAGCAACCGTACCTTGAGATTCCCATTGTGAAGCTGTTTAAAAAAAGGGTAGTGTGGCTGATTGTCTTATTCATTGGTGAGCTGGCCACCATTTCAGCGATGCACCAGTTTGAGGACGAAATAGCCAGAGTGGTGGTGCTTGCTACATTTATACCATTGATCATTTCAAGTGGTGGCAACAGCGGTTCGCAGGCAGCAACACTAATAATCCAGGCCATGGCGCTGAGAGAGATTACTATTGGCGACTGGTGGCGCATCATGAGGCGGGAAATTTTTTCAGGCCTGTTATTGGGATTCACCTTGTGCATACTTGGCGTTTCCGTGATCCTGATCTGGAACTCTTTTTCTGATGTTTTTAGACCTTACCAATTCAGCGTTGCCTTAACCATCGGCATTTCACTTGTTGGCGTGGTGTTATGGGGAACGCTTATGGGTTCTATGCTGCCCCTGTTGCTGAAAAGGCTGGGTGCTGATCCTGCTGCCTCGTCAACACCTTTCGTTGCTACGTTGGTAGACGTGACAGGTTTAATCATTTACTTTTCAGTAGCCTTGCTTATCCTTAAGGGTAAGCTCCTGTAATATTTCTGCTAAGTTTGCTTCGCCAGCTAATTTTATATTTCTTTATCAGCTTAAATCTCAATTTGTTTTATGTGCGGAATTGTTGCTTACATCGGGCCAAGAGAAGCCTACCCTATCATCTTAAAAGGTTTAAAACGTTTGGAATACCGTGGCTATGATAGTGCGGGTGTTGCTTTATTAAACAGTGGATTGAAGTTATACAAGAAGAAGGGCAAAGTGGCAGATCTGGAAGAGAGCTTGCAAGGAAAAGATCTACATGCATCGATTGGCATTGGTCACACACGTTGGGCCACGCACGGAGAGCCGAGCGATCGCAATGCGCATCCACACAAATCTGCAAGTGGGCGGCTGGCGATGATTCACAACGGCATTATCGAAAACTATGCACAGCTAAAACAAGAGCTTTCGCGAAAAGGATACAGCTTTCAAAGCGATACTGACACTGAGGTGTTGCTCAACTTCATTGAAGACATTTTACTAAATAACAAAAGCACACTTGAAGAAGCAGTAAGAATCGCTTTAAAAAGAGTAGTGGGCGCTTACGTGATTGTGTTGATCGATCATGAAAATCCCGACACGCTGATCGCAGCCCGGAAAGGGAGCCCTCTTGTAATTGGCATTGGTAAGAACGAGCATTTTCTCGCCTCCGACGCATCGCCCATTATTGAGTATACTAAGGAAGTGGTGTATGTAAATGATTACGAAGTAGCCATCATCAAAGCAGATGAACTGATATTAAAGAATCTCGGCAACGAGCGGCAAACACCGTTCATTACAAAACTCGACATGGAGCTTGCCGCTATTGAAAAAGGCGGTTATGACCACTTCATGCTCAAAGAAATTTTTGAACAGCCGCAAACAATACATGATTGCCTGAGAGGCAGGTTAGATGCTGTAGCCGGAACGATCACCATGAGTGGAGTGCAGCAATATGCAGAGCAGATCATGAATGCCCAACGCATCATTATGGTTGCATGCGGCACCAGCTGGCATGCTGGCCTGGTAGCTGAGTACATTTTTGAAGAACTGTGCCGGATAAATGTAGAAGTAGAATATGCTTCGGAGTTTCGATACCGCAATCCTGTTATTAACAAAGGCGATGTGATCGTTGCCATAACGCAAAGTGGTGAAACTGCAGACACGTTGGTAGCAATAGAAAATGCAAAAGCAAGGGGTGCTATCATTCTTGGTGTGGTAAATGTTGTGGGTTCATCTATCGCACGAGCGTCAGATGCTGGAGCTTACACACATGCAGGACCTGAGATTGGTGTAGCATCTACGAAAGCATTCACCGCTCAATTAGCAGTGTTGACGATGATTGCTTTAAAGGTGGGGTATGAAAAAGGTGTATTGGACCACGACAGGTATTTCCGCTTGCTCCGCGAACTGGATGCCATTCCCGACAAGGTGAGCCATGTGCTGCAGCAACACGAATCTATCAAAGCGTTAGCGGCTAAATATAAAGATGCAGACAATTGCCTGTACCTGGGCAGAGGATACAACTTCCCCGTTGCGCTCGAAGGTGCCCTGAAGCTGAAAGAGATCTCATACATTCATGCCGAAGGCTACCCTGCTGCGGAAATGAAGCACGGCCCAATAGCCCTCGTAGATGACACGCTGCCTGTAGTGTTCGTTGCTACCAAAGATTCTTATCACGAAAAGATCATCAGTAATATGCAGGAGATAAGAGCCCGAAAAGGGAAAGTGATCGCCATCATCAACGAAGGCGATGAACAAAGTATAGCACTTGCCGATGACGTGATTACCGTTCCCGAAGCAGATGAAATTGTAGCACCCATGTTAAGTGTTATTCCACTGCAGCTCCTCGCATACTATATCGGCGTCGCTAAGGACCTTGACGTGGACAAACCAAGAAACTTGGCAAAATCTGTAACCGTTGAATAAGCATTAAATTTGACCATGAACCCTATCACAAAACACCCCATCAAAAGCATTGGGTATAATTTTATACCACAAGAATACTTACCGGAAGGAAAAGACGAATATCACCTCCGAAATGTACAAAACAGAAGCGGCATCAACTACAGAGGCTTGTCAGCCTACGAAATAGAAGTTCTTGTAAGGAATAATAATACTTCTGACGATTGGGCAAAAATCTGCGTTTCCGATGCCTTCAATCCGGAGCTGGTTAAAAATTGCAAATTCTATGGTCTGGTGCGCATAGGAAAACTCGAAACCGTGGCTTTGGAGTACCACAACGTCTGCCTTCCTGTTGGCTTATACAATTCTACTATCATTAGCTGTGACTTTGGGGACAATGTGGTGATCAATAACGTGAACTACATGGCTCACTATATTGTCGGAAATGAAGTGATGATTGTGAACGTTCACGAGCT
>DASQNW010000512.1:0-5505 GCA_035644775.1 Chitinophagaceae bacterium
TGATGCCAAACATAAAATAGCTTAGCATTGGCATTCGAAGCCTGGAACATATTCACTATTAACAACTGGATCTCATGAACAATTCAGACAAACAGCCACAATTATCCACCCGCCGTTCCATGTTAACAAATGGCGCCGCTCTTCTAGGAACATGTCTTCTTGCAGGAGCTTTAAAACCTGCTAAGGCGCAAACGGCTGTTGTAACCAGCACGACACCTATTGATGTTAGAAAATTCGGAGCTTCCGGCAAACGTACGGATAACGCGACGAAGGCATTTAGAGATGCTCTTGGAGCAGCAGCTACCCGCGGAGGCGGCGTTGTGAATGTGCCACCAGGGGAATACACAGTGGGAACCATACAGTTGAAGGATAATGTTACCCTGAACATTGAAGCAGGTGCAACCTTGTTTTTAAGCCAGTTAAAAGAAGATTACATGGAAGGTATCCGCACAATGATCTATGCTGAAAATGCGCAGAACATTGCCGTAACAGGCAGGGGCAAACTGGATGGGCTGGCACAATATGATTATGCAGAAATGCGTGGCTTGGATGTAGAAATAACCAAAGAGATTGAGCTGGCAACGGCCGCAGGCATAGAGCTGCGAAGATATTATCGTAAGGCCTCTGCACTTAATGCTTATATGTTCGTAATTAATGACTGCACCAACTTTTTATTGACGGATGTCACCATCATCAATTCTCCTTTATGGAATGTGCGGTTGAATGATTGCAACAAAGTGTTTGTAAGAGGTATCCATATCTATTCTGATCTTGAGAAAGGTGTTAATTCAGACGGGATTGATATTGTTTCTACAAGTAATGTTACCATTTCGGACTGCGTGATCGTAACAGCGGATGACAGTATTGTGATAAAGACTATCCCACGGAATGGGAAGAAAGCAAACACAAGTGAAAACATTGTAGTTACCAACTGTGTTCTATCGTCTTCGTCTACACCGCTGATGATCGGCACGGAAACTCATGCAGACATAAAGCATGTGGTTTTTAATAATTGCGTAATACGCAATTCAAATAAAGGGTTTGGCATAAATGTTCAGGACGGTGCCACGGTGAGCAATGTTATATTCAGCAATCTCACCATCGAAACCAACCGCCGCGATTGGTACTGGTGGGGCGATTCGGAGATGTGTAAGTTTATTTTGAGAAAAAGAACAGAAACATCAGCCATGGGAGTCATCAAAGATATTCTGATTGAAAAAGTTATTGCGAATGTAAGAGGTACCAGTACCATACAGGGTCATGCTAACCAGGCTCTTGAAAACATTACATTTACAAACGTGCAGATCTTTATGCTGCCTGAAGACATGAAGGATAAGAGATCGTCGCATGCACTTCATATTCAAAATGTCAAGGGGCTTAAGGTACGCGATCTTTCAGTGAAGTGGTCCGACGAAGCCGAACCTAAATGGAAGAGTGCATTAGTGCTGAAAAACGTTACTGACTTTGAAGTGGATTCCTTTTCGGGAAGGCAAGGATTAAAAAACGGGAAAGACGCAGCTATTGTTTTGGATGATGCAACTGATGGAATTATTCGCAACTCAAAGGCTACGGACGGCACGAATGTCTTTATACAGATCAGGGGCAACCCAAAAAACTTTGTAAGTTTTACTGGCAATGAAACCAGAAAAGCAAAACAAGCAATGTTGTTTGAAAAAAGGTAAAACCAGTGAGCTAAACCTGGTATTATAGGTAGTCCGCTCGCCCTCCGATGAAGGAAAGGCTCCTGGCCTTGACCTCGTTAGTGGTAATGCCGAACTATCATTCATAGGCGGAATCTCAACAATTCTGCTTAGAACGGGGCAACTATCATCCATTATTTTTAATTCTTCAAATACATGTATGCTTTTTTATAACATCGTTTTTCTTCCAGGCTTTCATCATTTAATGTTGATGTCTGCTGGCTTACTCGCCTTTGTAGCCCTTAAAGTTCACTTTGATAAAATGTTCTTTTTGTTACCAGCACTGTTTTTTGTTTGGCAGCTGTCTGGTGAACAAAGAACCGGGAAGCAAAATAATTTTGCTCAAGATGAACATGCGAAACACAAATGGAAAAAGCTTTTTAATGGTAAAGATTTTTCGGGTTGGGAAACGCATTTAAGCAAGCCTCATCCGTCTGCAGTTGTACCGGGAATGAAGAAGGACAATAATGGAAATTATCTGCAGCGAATCGGTATGAACAATGATCCCCTTAAGGTTTTC
Source organism: Chitinophagaceae bacterium (assembly GCA_035644775.1). GTDB lineage: Bacteria > Bacteroidota > Bacteroidia > Chitinophagales > Chitinophagaceae > Flavisolibacter. The sequence continues at coordinate 2,221 of DASQNW010000512.1, forward strand.
AACGTAAAGCAGGTAGATGGCGCTCCAGCAATTTTTATTACAGGCCAGGTGTTTGGATGCATCGCTACCCAGGAATCCTTTTCAAATTTTCGCTTAAGGCTGCAATTTAAATGGGGTCAAAAAAAATGGCCACCGAGGGAAAATGATCCGCGGGACAGTGGAGTACTTTACTTTTCTATTGGTAAGCCGGGAGAAGGGAGCGAGAACTGGATGGTATCGCAGGAATGCCAGATACAAGAACGCGATTGTGGCGATTTTTGGAAGATAGGACCTACTGTTATTGATATCCCGGCCCGTGCCGGAGGTGATAAGGAAAGGCACGTTTATGATCCTAATGGAAATCTGGTAAGTTTTGGAGTAGATCAACCTGCCGGTACCAGCTGTGCTAAATTTCCTGACAATGAGAAGCCTACAGGAGAATGGAATACGGTTGAGATATATTGTTTCAATGGAAACAGTGTTCATGTTGTGAACGGTGCAGTAGTGATGCGTCTTTTCAATTCCAGGGTTATTAAGGATGGTAAAGAACAACCTTTAACTGCAGGTAAAATTCAATTGCAGTCTGAATGTGCAGAAGTATACTACAGAAATATTGAAATACTGCCACTGGAAAAGATGCCTCCTATTATGAAAGAGTACAGACTAGCAAAGAAGAAATAATGTGAATTTGTGAACGGTACTATATACGTCTATATGAATATCAAACCCTTTTTCTTGTACGTAATAGCCCTGGTCATGTGCACCGCACAATCGTTGTATACTGTCGGGCAATCTTCTGCTTTCCAGAAAAACACACAGCAGGATACTTACAGTCATGAATGGGGCAGAGTAATCTCGCTTGATGGTGAATGGGACATTGCAGAAGGCAGCAAACAGCAAGTTCCTTCGCAGTTCGTGTCTAAGGTCCCGGTTCCGGGGCTGGTCACTTCGGCAAAGCCTGGATTCAAAGCTGTAGGAGAAGAAAACAACCTGAGAGAAGCTTATTGGTATCGGAAAAAATTCAAACTATCGGCAAATGTTCCATCCTTAGTTCGTTTGAAAATCTTTAAGTCCATGTTTGGTACCAAAGTATTCTTAAACGGGAAAGAGGTGGGAGAAAGTGAACTTAGTTTCACACCGCTTTACTTCAACGTTACACCTTATTTAAAGGGCAATAATGAAGAGAATGAATTGATTGTACGTGTTGGTGCGCATATCTCCGCCGTGTCAGATTCTGTTGTTACCGGCGGTGATCCCGAACGGAACCGTTACCCGCCCGGCCTGTACGATCATGTTCAATTATTATTGTCTGATGATGCTTATGTTGTGCGTACGCAGGTAGCGCCTGACATCAACAGCAAAAGCATTAAAGTAGAAGTGGATTTTGCTGCAGAAAAATCTGCTGGTAAAATAACCAATTTAAAAGCTGTGGTTTACGATTACAAAACCGGAAAGCAGGTGGCGAATACAGTTTTACAAAGTGGAGCAATATCGCCTGGTCGGGAAAAGAAAGTGGCTCTAAATATTACACTTAAAGAATGCAAGTTATGGAGCCCAGACGCTCCAAATCTATACGTACTTCATCTTTCGGATAACAAATATTCTTACAAGACCCGTTTTGGTATGCGCAGTTTTACTGTAGATAGTGCGTATACAAACAAGGCCTTTCTAAACAACAAACGCTGTTTCATACGGGGAACTAACTTCAGCATCCACCGTTTTTTTGAAGACAGCCTTTCTAAACAACATTCCTGGGATAGGGAGTGGGTGCGGAAACTATTCCGTCGCTTTACACAAATGGATATGAACGGTGTTCGTTTTGTTTTTAGCCCGGCACCCGAAATGTGGTATGAAATAGCGGATGAAGAAGGGATGATGATATTTGACGAATATGCTATTTGGTATGCTTACCAGCCGCTGGTGGGATCGGTAGCGAAGCAAGCTGCAGACCCGTACAAAAAATGGAGCATCTGGCCTAAAAATTTATCTACACAACAACTGGTCAAGGAATATACTGCCTGGATGCAGGATCGGTGGAACCATGCAAGTGTGATTGTGTGGGATGCTCAAAATGAAACATGGGCAAATCAAACCGGAGAAGCCATCAAACAAGTGCGCAAACTTGACTTATCCAATCGTGTATGGGATAATGGCTGGGCGCCACCGGTAGACCCAGGCGATATACGCGAAGCACATCCCTACTTTGAAAGCTGGACGCCAGGCACTGAAATGACAACAGTAAAAGAAAAGGCAAAGAAACCTTTTTCTCTTGCTGATCTTGCCGATGCCGAATTGATACCCTCTACACTTTATGCACCCTTTCAATCTGCACTGAAAACGAAGATCGATTGGTATTGGAAACAACCTGTTGTAATTAATGAGTACTCGTACTTATGGTTAAACCGCGACGGCACGCCCACCATACTAACAAAGCCTTACTACGATGCGGTACTCGGAGCAGATGCAACGCCGGCTCAACGCAGGGAATTGTATGCTCGTTATCTTGCTGCAGTAACAGAGTATTGGCGGGCCACACGCAGTTGTATCGGAATACTGTATCCCTTTGGATTAGCGGCCTCTATACCCGGCGGCGCTACTAGCGACAATTTAATTGATGTAGCCAACATTGAATTTGACGATTATTTTAAGAAGTATGTTCCGGACGCTTTTGCAGCCTTAGGAGTCTGCGCAGAGTTGTGGAAGACAGAATTTACAATCAAGTCCTGGGGTGGTACGCAGGCAGAGTTTAATGTGGCAATTATCAATGACATGGATTCCGCCATAAGCGACTACTTTATAGTTAAAGTGATGAAAGGAGACTCCGTAGTCAGTACGAACAAATATAAATATGATGTAAGGCCGTTTGAGCTAAATCGTACGCCGGTAAAAATAGAGTTACCAAAAGAGCCGGGAACTTTTGAGGTGGTAACAGAATTACAAGGAAGAAAATATAAGACGGTCACTAGTTACCGGCAGATAAGGATGTTACAGTAAATAAATTGCAATCGATAGCTTTACCCAGTGATGAGGGAAACAGGCTTATAGCATAACTTCAGGCTTCAATACAAGGGTGCAATCGCTCTTCCTGTTTTATGGGTCAATAACGACTCAAAGAATGGAATATCTTCTCACGAAATTGTCGCAGACTACATAACAAATCTTTGCAATACCATGCTTAAAATAATAAGGTTTAGGTGCTCTAAAGCAACTCGTATTTGGACCGCTCTGGCATTCTTGTGTGGTTTTACACCTACTATTTTCTCTCAGCAAAAACCCATGCTGCTATGGTTTGACAAGCCTGCCTAC
>DASQNW010000513.1:0-3801 GCA_035644775.1 Chitinophagaceae bacterium
TTTTGGAAAACTATACGCATACATATACTTGCTTAAAGAGGCGTGTGCTGCGATGCTCAGAAACATTACAAATACTCTTGTGACCATTTTAGCCCTCCGTGGTGCAGGGTCAGGCCCAATTATCGACCATATGAATAAATATCCTGCCGCCAGAAAGTGGAGATGTACAACAATTTGCAGTGGAGGATTATTGTGCAGGTTGTTGTAAAGTGGTGTGAGATAAAGAGCATACATGCCGCCTATGTTCAACACGAACGCTGTGAAGGGATGACTGAGTATATGGAAGAAACCGCTGTTCAACATAAAAGCCAAGCTTTTGGAATGACGTCGTGGTATTGTGCGTAACAACAATGAAACCGGAGCGCCTAGCACCAATAGTATGGGGGCAAACATGCCGAGCACAAGATGCTGCAGAACGTGTCCGCTGAAGTCATGATGTGCATAATCAAACATTGACGGAGAAAGAGCAACGGCTAACAAAACGCATCCTGTTGTGAAGCTACATAACTTCCAGTTGCTCCATTTTTTGCCCTTACCCTTTATTGAAAAACTCGAAACGGAGTACAAGCCAAAAAGCATGGAGACAAGCAAGAGAAAAACGAAAGACCCGTGGTGATGTTCTTCACCGTGTGGTTGTAAAACGTATGAGCACTGTAGCAGGTGTAGTGTCATCACTAAGCAGCCTAGTTATTGGTTAAAATGTTATTGTTTGCTCTTGCGTTCAATATAAATCCGGTGATGAGAATAAGAAGCGCAGCAATATTCCAACTCAGGTCATAAGGAAGCAGGTCAGGCACATTGTATCTTATCTGATGGAGTTTAAGCGCTTTGTGGTCGATGAGCCCGTCGAACAATTGAAACCCACCGGCACCAATAAAAAAACCCGCCCATGCTTTAGGCTTATGAAGTGCATGGCTTCTGTTCAAATCCAGTAGAAGGAAAAAGCCTGCAACAATCACGATTAGTTCAGCAGAATGCAATAGACCATCGGTCAGCAAACCGATTTCAGGTGTAGAGCGATCATAGAAATGGTGCCACGACAGCACCTGGTGAAAAATAATCTCATCAACAGCTGCCATAATACCGATGCCTATCAGAACAGCACCCCACAACGACCTTGAATGCTGATTTGCTGTCGATACCGGAGATCGTTTCATTCAAAAAGAGTTTGCATCAATCACATCAATTTTGATACCTCTAATACATGACGTCAATGTAGTAGTATGTTTGATTGCTATAGAGAGTCAATGTTCATGCATATGGGCTGATCTACCAGGTTCCATACACTTATGCTTGACTCGATTGATGCAAAGCTGGTATGATGCTAAGGAAACTCTTTTGCGCATCTGCAGGAGCGCTGCGGATTTGCACGGAACAACACGTACCCTAATAGACAGAGTTGTGGCGCTGGCATACAGCCGGATACTTCCATAGCTGCATGCAGAAGCTTACAGCTTGTGGAGTTTTGGAAGCGACAAGAGTATTAAGCAAAAGATTCTTGAACTGCGATATTCGTTGAGTCGAACTGCAGTTATTAAGCTTAATCAGCACAATACTTAATTATGATGAACAGGGTTGATTCACTTGTGCTTTCATGCTTCGATTTCAGATCTATTCGGCAGTTGTTGGGTCAATAACCGAAGCTATCTTGTTTATCGAATTTGCAGGGAACCCGCCTTGCTTCGCATGTTCACGAATCATTTCTTCATTCGGAGCATTGTAAACACAATATACTTTGTCATCAGTAATGTAACTATGCACCCACTGGATTTGAGGCCCCAGATTGTTCAGCACTCCACAGGAGGCTTGAGACATGTTTTTGAGCTGGTCACCAGTTAAGTTTCCTGCTCCAGGTACTTCCCGTTCGATAATGTACTTTGGCATATTGTAGGAGTTTGAGGTTTCTTGCTTGTGGTTATTAGCTACACTTTCAAGGGAAGGAGATACTTAGAGCAACCATATGAATTTAAAAAATAATCTTCAGTCCAACTTAGTTTTTGAGAACTCTTTTAAAATATTTAATCCATGCACCACGGCTGGATTGCTTCTTAAGCTAGGTATTCTCACTCATTAAGAATTCTACCCGGTAAGGAGGTGCTGAACAAATTCGCTCCCAATTGCAACGATTAATGGTTTGGTGTCATTGCCGCTGATTGGCAATTCCGGTTACAATAAGGTGGTGCGGATCGGCGGATACAAAGCACTTGTCTCGCAGGTGAGTGAGGGTGACGGATTTAACTATGATCTTCAATTATCATTAAATAATTCTTTGATCACGTTAAAAGCACCCGGCCTCTCAAGACCAGGTGATCAAAGCTGAAAACAATTTACCAGTACAGGAGATTGCAAAAATGCTTCAGTAAAATAGTGGTGGTTGTCCTTACTTCAGCACTGTCACCTTCAAAAAATTAGCTGGAATATTCGTGACGTTCGGATCATCGCTCCTGTTTTCACGCATAAATAAATCTTCCAGTTCAGCCTGTAATTGAGCGGTGCGGCCGTTCTTTTCAGCTGCTTCGTATGCGTTCATTGTAGGACCATAATAGTTTCTAAACCGTTGGACAAACTCCGCAGGTGAAAATGAGGCTTTGAATGTATATACATCTTTTTCAACTGAAATGTTTTGCGGTGGAATTCCAGCTTTGCCAAAGCGTTCTATTATATGGCTTTCCACACCCCATAACATGGGACTGATAAAACCTTCTGGTGGCGGAGGGACGTACACAGAACAGATTCTTAATATCTGTGCAACAAGTGTGGGATCATTTGGTATCCAGTTGCCCATAACAATTCGGCCACCTGTGCGGGTAACACGTACCATTTCGCTGGCTACATCGAAAGGTTTAGGTGCAAACATGGCACCGAAGATGCTCACCACCAAGTCAAAGCTCTCGTCTGCAAATCCGTCAAGATTAGTGGCATCTCCTTCGCTGATAGTGATGTTCGCGAGGCCTTCCGCCTTTATACGCCTGTTACCAGCTTCCACCAGGTTGCGGGCAATATCCACACCTTGCACATCAGCACCCAAATGTGCAGCCGGAATAGCCGTTGTGCCGTCACCGCATCCAAGATCAAGTACTTTCATACCAGGTGTAATTCCGAGTTTGCCAATTAGCAATTCGCCGCTATCGCGCATGGTTTCAGCCAAACGGGTGAAATCGCCTTTTTCCCATAAAGCTTTATTAGGATTCACAAGAGCTGGCTGTTGCTGTGTCATTGGTTGGTTCATGGTTTGATTTTTTGGTTGCAAAAAAGGGAATGTATTGGCAGGTCCGGAAATAAAACAGCGTCAATAAGAGCGGATTAGTCGGTACAGTTTTGTCTAACAGGACGAAAGTAGAGGTTATACGACTGCGCTAAACTGGGAGATGCTCAAGTTGAAGAAAAGGGCGTATGAAGTGCATAAAGAGCAGGGTAGTGTCAGGTCTTTCAAGTCAACTTGTGTGCTCGTATGCACAAACATTGGATCATCGAAACCGACTCCACTATTTTTAATTGTTTGCGACTTAGGTAAGATGTCAAGACAATGCTTCATTCGCCGAGAGTCTTAAAGTCCTCGCTTTGTGTTCGATCTGAAATCTATCCCTCACGTTTCATTAATTGCCGGATTAATGTTAAATGCGAAAAAAGCACGATGGGAACAATAAACGTTGGCAACCAGCTAAAAGGAAAATGGAAGATTGCGATGTTCGGTTGTTCAAATGCAAATTTCTGAAATGGTGATGGTGCCGAAAAGAGCGCATTGACAACAATAATCAATAAGAGTGCAAGACAAAGGAAATTCCACAGTAAAAGCAATGG
>DASQNW010000514.1:0-4665 GCA_035644775.1 Chitinophagaceae bacterium
GCATCACTACCGTCTTTTTTCCAGGTACGCCTTACCGTGAGTGCTCCTGCAAGTGTAAAAAAACGACTGATCCAGCTACCCTTCATCGTTTCTTCTGCAGCCACATAATGCACCCTTGTAAATGGATTTAGAAGGTAATACGGTACACCTAACCTGTTTCTTTTACGCCATTTAACTGCACAAAATATGTGGAGGAAGGTGATCACATCGGCAAAATATGTCTGATGGTTAGACACAAAAAGCACGTTTTTTAGCGGCAGGTTTTCAATGTGTTCCGTGCCCCTTATTTTCAGCTTATTAATTATAGCTAAACCAGCGTAAGTGACAACGCCAACAATAGCGTACACTATCTTCCTGATAAATTGAGAAGAGCCAAGCGATTTCCAGATACTCATCTGCTAAAGCAATTGTGTTTTAAAGTTAAGTGTTTACGAATTGTTAACTCGCAAAGTGCAACGCATATCTTTATGTATTCTGGTTGTCAGATACATCTATCAATAAAATTAATGCCATGAAAACATTGCTTCTATTAGTGTGCAGCTCAGTTTTATCGCTCAGCAGCTTAGCGCAAGTAAATCCCAACCCCTATCCCCGCACCATCACAGTAAACGGAAGTGCTGAAATGGATATCATACCCGACGAATTATACGTTCAGGTTTATTTAAAAGAATATGAAAAAAAAGGTGTTGGTAAAATCGGCATCAACAAAATTCGCCAGGATTTCCTGGCTGCGGTTCGTTCACTCGGTCTTGCCGATTCGCTGATCAGCGTGGCGGGGTACGATGCTAACAACTATAATCCCTGGTGGAGAAAGAAAAATAAGAAAGATGAACTTTACGCATCTATATCCTACCAGGTAAAGCTCAGAAACACTGCACAAGTAGATCAGTTGGTAGATAAGCTAGACGACAATGCCACTCAGAACTTCTTCGTGCAACGCACCACGCATAGCAAAATTGAAGAGTTCAAGAGAAACTTGAAAATACAGGCTATAAGAGCTGCCAAAGACAAGGCACAATACCTGGCTGATGCGGTAAACGAAAAAGTAGGCGTGGCAATCACAATTCATGAGCCCAATGAATATTATCATCCCTATTACGGTCAGGCGGCAAACAGGATGATGAAGGCCGAAATGGAACAACAAGCCGTTGGCAGCACTGCTGCAGACCAGGCACAGGCGGATTTTAAAAAGATGAAAATGCGCTACGACGTAACGGTAGTTTTTGAGCTTAGGTAAACATCGAATGAGTCCTCAAAAAAAAGCACTTAGCAGTTCGGCTGCTAAGTGCTAAATATTTCTACTATTGCCTTCTACTTAAGAAGCTTCTGAGCTACCTGGTGTGCTTCCACCTTTCTCCTCCTGCTGTAGCCTTTCTTTGATCTGAGCCAATGCCCCAAGGTCTCCAAGTGTTGGCTTTTCTACTTTCGCCTGAATCGTCTTTACAGCTTTTTTGGCTTTCTCTGCTTCAACACGAGCTTCTTTACGAGCAGCATTTTGCTCATCGGCCCTTGCCTGTTCCCAGATACGTGAGTGTGATACAACGATTCTTTTTTCGTTGCGGTCAAACTCAATCACCATAAATTCAGCTGTTTCATCCGCACCAACGCTTTTGCCATCTTCTTTTGAAAGATGCCTATTTGGAGCAAACCCTTCAAGGCCATAAGGCAATTGTACAATAGCACCTTTATCATCTCTCCTCAATACAGATCCCTCGTGAATAGAGCCAACTGCAAAAGTATCTTGCAAGGTATTCCAGGGATCTTCTTCTAACTGCTTGTGACCTAATTGAAGCTTACGATTATCCTTGTCAATACCGAGAATGATAACATCGATTTTCTCACCAACTCTTGTGTACTCACTTGGGTGATTGAATCGCTTCAGCCAGCTCAGATCAGAAATATGGATCATGCCACCAATGCCAGGCTCCAACTCAACAAACACACCGTAAGGGGTAATGTTTTTCACAGAGCCGGTATTACGGCTGTCTTCTGGAAACTTAGTTTCAATAGTGCTCCATGGATCCTGCGAAAGTTGTTTGATAGACAAGCTCATTTTTCTGCTGTCTTTATCCAGTGTTACCACCTTCGCCTCGTGCTCATCACCAAGTTTGAAGAACTCTTTTGCATTGATTGGTGTGTTCGCCCAGGTAATCTCCGACACGTGCACTAGTCCTTCAACACCTGGTAGTATTTCGAGAAATGCACCGTAATCTTCAATATTTACTACCCTGCCACGAACGATAGAACCTTCAGAAATAGTTTCAGGCAACACGTCCCATGGATGTGGGGTCAACTGCTTTAAGCCGAGTGAAATACGTTTCTTCTCATCATCGAAATCCAGTACTACCACTTTCACCTTTTGATCCAACTTCAACACTTCCGATGGATGGTTAATTCGGCCCCACGAAATATCAGTGATGTACAATAAACCATCTAAGCCACCGAGGTCCATAAAGGCTCCGAAATCAGTAATGTTTTTCACTGCACCTTCAAGTACCTGGCCTTTTTCGAGCTTACCAATAATTTGGGCGCGTTGTGCTTCGATATCACTTTCAATAAGCGCCTTGTGAGATACAACAGCGTTTTTGATGGCTTCATTAATTTTGACAACCTTAAACTCCATTGTTTTACCAACAAATTGGTCGTAGTCTGTAACAGGCTTCACATCAATCTGCGAACCGGGCAGGAAGGTTTCCATTCCAAATACATCTACAATTAAGCCGCCTTTGGTCTTGGACGTAACAGTGCCGGTAACGATCTCTCCTGTCTTGTGCACTTCAACAATACGCTCCCAAGCACGAGTAATGCGGGCTTGCTTACGGCTGAGGTTCAGGTGACCGTCACGGTCTTCTTTTTCCACAACCATCACTTCCACTTCATCACCTACTTTCAAACCCGGTGTGTCGCGAAACTCGTTAAGGGAGATCAGGCCATCACTTTTAAACCCGATGTTCAATACCACGTCGGTTTTAGTAATTCCTACTACAGTGCCCTTGATCAATTCGCCATCATTCAGCTGTACGAAAGTGCTTTCATAAACTTTGTCGTACTTGTCTTTTTCGTCTCTGCTGTAGCTTGCCACATTGCGTTTGTCGATGCTCCAGTCAAAGTCATCGTGAGCTGCAACTGTTTCTGCAACAGGCTCCTGTGCGATGCCTGCCTCTACTTGAGGCTGATTGTCCTGGTCAGGTTCGTTTGTTGTCGCTGTAGAAGCCTCTGCTACCTGCTCAGTAGCCGGAGTATTCTCCTGTCCATCAGCGTTTGCGTCCGCCTGATCAGCAGACAGGTTAACAATTTGATTTTCTTCCATAAAAGTCCCGGGGTTTTATTCGGGGCGGCGAAGATACTACAGTTTCCGCTTTTCAGTACGTCTTTGCGGCTTTTTAAGAGCTTTAAAATTTGTTGGCTGGTCCAGAGGGGCAAACAAAAAAAAGCGCACCCCTAAAGAGTGCGCTCCGTTGTTCTGCTTTTGTTTGTTTACATCTTAGCCTTATTGATTGCCTGTGCGGAATCTAAATGCATTCTCAGGACGGGTAATGTTTTAGCAGCAAAGCCGAGACATTCCTGGTCTTTGCACATCTTACTTGCTTTTTCGTATTCGCTTACGTCTTTTTGATGGTCAGTTACCATCATACTCATATAAGCCCTGTCAAATTCTTTACCTTTTTTATTCTTTAACCCATCGATATGGGATTTATGCAGGTTCATCAGCGAGTCGGTGTTAACCTGGATGTTTCTCCGAGAGGCAAATGAATTCAGTTCGTCATTGGCTTTTGAGTGATCACGTACCATCATGGCTCCGAAGTCTTTTACTCGCTGGTTGCTTGCGTTTTGCTGTGCATGATTTCCAAGCTCTACCTCCATCATACTACCAGCCATAGCCTTCATCACAAAATTGCGGTCCATTGGATCCAGCGGAGCAGCATTTGCTGCCATCCCAGCAGTATCTGCTGTCGTCGCCATCCCGACCGTGTCCGTTCCTGTAGTAATGCTGGTTCCATCCCCATCTGCGGAACCGCTGTCATTGTTGCAAGCAGAAACAAAGGCAAGTGAGATTAAACCGAGAAAGAGTTGTTTCATCTTCTTCATATCTTTTCCGGGAGAGTAAAAAATCTCATGCCATTTAACAATGCCAGCGAAAGCTGCTTTTAATCTGGAACTTAGAAACAAGTTAGAGCAATAAACTACCCAATCTTAGATTGTAATACTCACTTGCTACGCAGTACAGAAAAACCAAAAAGCGTTGTACTTCGAAATGTTTGCCATGGGCGCAATACAGTAGATGGAAAATCAGGTTTGTTTGGAGAGTCGGGATAATGCTGGGTTTCAAGGCAAAACCCATCACGCGTATTGTAAACGCTTCCCGCACGACCCCTTACATTGCGCAAGAAGTTTCCCGTGTATAGTTGCACGCCAGGCTCTGTCGTATAGGTTTTCATCACGATTCCTGTTTTGGGTGCTACTACCGTTGCAGCTAAAGACAGTGCATCGGTGCTTTTCGCGAGCACATAGTTGTGATCATAGCCCCGGCCTCTTTTAACATGTACATCCGAAGTGTCATTAATTCGTGCACCGAGCGCAACGGGCTTTCTAAAGTCGAGGGGGGTACCGGAAACCGGCAGCAACTTGCCGGTTGGGATTAGCTGAGCATCAGTTTCAGTAAAC
>DASQNW010000515.1:0-2413 GCA_035644775.1 Chitinophagaceae bacterium
CAAAGCGGTCTATCGACTCCAACAGCCAGCCGGACTACCGCGAGAAGTTGGAAGTTGAACTAAAGGAATTGAGAGAAAGCGAAATGTGGCAGGCAGGAAAAACCGTAAGAAGCCTACGGCCGGAAAACCAACCCGCGCCCAGTGCAAAAGCTGGTAAGCCCGAGTTGGTCAACAGCTAAGAACAGAAGGCCGATTCAATGCATTTGCAGACGCTATTCAGCGTTACAAGGCCAGTGGTGACGAAGTCGCCGCTGGCTTTTGTGTGAACGGTATTTTTTGAATATCCAGCTTTGCTCTATAGAGTTAGAAGAACGTCACATTAACTCTCATAGGTTGCCAGGAAGGGAACTTTTCCATCCAACAGGAAGGTGAAAAAGGCGCTGGGCCCGATTATGAACATAGAGTGCTTTAATATTCATAAATTACTACAGTAGTTGCCGATTCGTTCATCAAAATGCCTGATATTTTGTAATTTTATTCGTTGCTTGCTGCAATTGCCAAAAAATCATCTGTCAACATATTTAGTTTAAACTTTTTCCTGAAAGCTTATGACAAGCAACACTGGATTGTATTCTCCCTCCTTTGAGCGTGATGCGTGTGGTATTGGGTTTATTGCCAATATAAAAAGCAATAAATCTCATCAGATTATATCCGATGCCCTCACGATCCTGGAGAACATGGAACATAGAGGTGCCTGCGGCTGTGAAAACAACACAGGCGACGGAGCGGGTATCATGATCCAGACGCCGCACGAATTCTTTTTTGACGAATGCGTGAAAATGGGCGTTCACCTGCCAGCCTTTGGCAGGTATGGTGTGGGGGTGCTCTTTTTTCCCAAAGACATACGCCTGAAAGAAGAATGCCGCGACATCTTCGGCCGTGCCGCAGATAAGCTGGGCCTCGAAATACTTGCTTACCGGAAAGTTCCCGTAAACCCGGACAACATTGGGCCTACTGCGCTCTCGGTAGAACCGGAGATGGAGCAGGTGATTATTGCCTGCCCCGACCACATCAAGAATTCGGATGAGTTCGAGCGCAAGCTTTTCCTACTGCGCAACTATGCTACACATACCGTAAATAACACCATCAGAAAGGATGCTATCGGGTTCTATATTGCTTCACTTTCTTATAAAACTGTCGTATACAAAGGGCAGCTAACCTCCAACCAGGTTCGCTCCTACTTTCCCGATTTAAATAACAAAAGAGTTGTGTCGGCTTTTGGGCTGGTACATTCCCGCTTTGCCACAAACACCTTTCCATCGTGGAAACTGGCACAGCCCTTCCGGTATATAGCTCACAATGGTGAAATCAATACGGTACAAGGCAATGTAAATTGGTTAAAAACCGCTGAAAGCAGCTTTACGTCGCCTTACTTTACCAGGGAAGAGATGGACATGCTGCTCCCGATCATTTCCGAAGGTCAGTCGGATTCTGCCTGCCTTGATAATATGATTGAGTTGCTCACCCTCTGCGGCCGCTCACTCCCTCACGTGATGATGATGCTGATACCAGAGGCTTGGGACGGAAACGAGCTGATGGACCCTGTAAAAAAAATCCTTTTATGAATTTCACGCTTCTTTTATGGAGCCCTGGGATGGTCCTGCATCTATATCTTTCACCGATGGTAAAGTAATCGGCGCCACCCTTGATAGAAATGGTCTTCGCCCCTCCCGCTACGCTGTTACCACAGATGACAGGGTAATTATGGCTTCTGAGTCGGGTGTGCTGCCAGTGGACCCAAAACTGATTAAGGAAAAAGGCCGTCTGCAGCCGGGGAAAATGTTTATTGTAGATCTTGAGCAGGGAAGAATCATTTCCGACGAAGAATTAAAGCAAACCATCTGCTCACAAAAGCCTTATGCAGAATGGTTGAACAGGTATAAGATCCGTCTTGAAGAGTTACCCGAACCTCGGGTGATGTTTACCCATCTTGAACACGATCAGGTATTTAAATATCAAAAAGCATTTGGCTATTCCACAGAAGACTTGGAGAATATCATCGCCCCAATGGCTATTGAAGCAAAAGAGCCGGTAGGTTCGATGGGTACTGACGTTCCTTTGGCAATCCTAAGTGATCAGCCGCAACATATAAGTAATTATTTCAAGCAGTTGTTTGCACAGGTTACCAACCCGCCTATTGATCCAATTAGGGAACGCCTGGTGATGTCGTTGGCGACTTTTGCGGGAAGTGCGGGAAACCTGTTGGTGGAAGATCCGTTGGACTGCCACACTGTTGCACTTCAACAGCCTGTGCTTAATAATCACGAGTTAGAAAAAATCAGAAGTATAGACACAGGTGTTTTCCAGGCTAAGACTTTACAAACCTACTTTAGGGCTGATGGCAAACCAGGGTCACTTCAAAAAGGACTTGACCGCCTTTGCCGCTATGCAGTGGATGCTGCTGATGACGGCT
>DASQNW010000516.1:0-9130 GCA_035644775.1 Chitinophagaceae bacterium
GGAAAACGAGAGATAAGGATGTTTATTCAGAGACTCAACTGACAGGATCTTTTAAGGACTCTATGGCAGAGTCCCGGCTTTATTCCAACCACCTAATCAGGTGAGCGTTTAAATATCATTGCCCGGTGATGATCTCCCCATTCTTTCAGGCCATCAACTATCTTTTCAAGAGACTTGCAATAGACAGTTATTACCAAGGTTGTACATGAAGCTGAAGCTTTGATATGTATATTGTGCAAAGCCAACAGGGATAGGAGTTCTGTGCAAGAGGATATGAGGCTCCCACGAAACAACCTATCGTGTTCGGAAAGCACAAGAATGTTCATCACACTCAGACTCATAATGATCAATCTCTCCAGATGCAGGTTTGCAGAACTAAATCACAGGATCTAAGGATTGATTTAAATGCTCGGGAGTAGGTACAGTACCAGTAATATGGCTCCGATAACAATGCTTATTGTAACAAGTATGGAAAGCCATTTGGATGGGAAGAAGGAGTTGTTAGTTAACTGCTTTTCAATATTCCTGTACCGGATATATGCAAGAGTTGACATCAAAGCGCCTAGTGCAACCATTGTTACGCCGACAAATGCTGAATGGCCTCTGCCTGCGGCCGGGGCTTTGTCTCCGAGTGCATATGAGATCTCCCGTATGAATAAAGCAAATTTTACAATTACGAATCCAAAGCCCATTAAAGCAATACTGGTTCTTATCCAGGCAAGAAATGTACGTTCATTAGCCAGGTAGTCTGCAGGACCGGCGGGCTTCTTATCAACTTGCTCTTTGTTGGTATTCATTAATGTTTTTGGGTCTAAAGCTACAAACATGATACAATGTCAAGTAGTGCAACTTAGGTTGATATTTTGCAGGTTAGCTTCTGTTACTGTCTTTCGTATAGCTTATATCCTTAGAAGGGAGATGTCCCATTTACTAAAATGCCAATCAACATTATTACCCCAAGGCCACCTATGATAAAGGCCCAATACTGCATCTTTATGAAAAACAACGAATGATCAGGTTTAAGTGTAAATTCCTGGCCGGTTTGTTTATCTATAAGAGTTTGCGTTTTTTCAGTTGCATTGAACTTGTTGCCAACGAACCAGATACTGATGCCAGAAATTAAGGCTCCAACTGCTACACCGATATCTTCCATTAAACCCATGCTTGAAAAAACTAAGTTCAATAGAGCACATAGAGCGAAAGAAATAACAAGAACTATAATTCCATAACCTTTCCAGATAATCATAATGAGTGTTTTGGTAAATATTGTATTTGGTTGATTTGAAGATAATAGAATCTTTTAGATAGTCAAATACAGTTGCACACTACGTCTACAGGCTTTCTGCTGTGATAGAATGATAAAGTTCCTGAGCTTGGTACAAGAAGTAAAGAATTACTGACGTGATGAATAGTAACAATTGCTGATGTTTGTTCCCCACATTTATCAAAATAGAAAGCTGCCGATTGTTTAATTGCCCTTTGTACCGTGGTTTAGCGGCCTTTTTTTGTAGATCGTTTCAGCAGAAGCAGAAACCTCCTGCAAAGTTTCTTTCAACATGTTTCTTGATTATTATTCAGATTTTCGGTCGCTCTCATGCTAATTGAAAATAAATGCCACTAAACTCACGACTTTGGATGAATAGCGCATGTTGATGGCATCGGCTACATTCGCATGTTATCTACATCCTCTGCATACGCAAAGCTTTCCCAAATCATCGCCACTTTTCCTCTGGTACGCATAGCTTCAACGTAGCTGATCGCCTCCGGGATTTCTGTATAGGAAAAAGTCTTCTCTATGTGAGCTTTGATCTTTTCCTTTTGAATCAAGAGTGCCAATGTTTCTAAATCTTTAGTGTTGGCTTCCGCTGTAAATTGAGTGATCGGAGAGCCTTTAATTTTTGCTGCCAGGCTTAAAAAGATCATATGCCGCATTGTGGTGAAGCCTACTGCAACACCCCGCCGCCCCATACGCTGGAAGTCGCGATGTGAAAGGTTGCCGTGGGTATCAACAATTAGGTTGTATGTGCGGTTGTGAAGATGAATGTTTTCTTTATCGTACGCAATAACATGATCAGCACCCAACGATTTTACAAATTCAACATTTCTACCTGAACAGACCGCTGTAACGTTCGCACCATAAGCTTTTGCAATCTGCACCGCAAAATGGCCAACACCGCCTGAAGAGCCGTTGATTAATACAGATTCTCCTTTCTTGAGTTTTCCATGAGTGGTGAGTGCTTGCAAAGCCGTCAGACCGGCAATAGGTACGCTTGCCATATGTGCAAAATCGGCTCCTTCCGGCATTGTAGCACAAACATTTTCTGGTACACATATATACTCAGCAAAGGCGCCGCCTTTAAGAGACTCGCCAAATACCCTGTCTCCAGCCTTAAAATGCTTTACATGGTTGCCTACTTTTTCTACAATGCCTGCGAAATCAGCCCCCAGAAATTTATTTTTTGGTTTAAACAAACCGAAAGCGAATCGTGCTAACACGGGTTTCCCGCGGAGAATATGCCAGTCAGCGGGATTAGCCGAATTCGCTACAACTTTCACGAGAATATGCCCATCTTTTAGAAAAGGCTTTTCTACATCTTCCAGTTGAAGTACTTCCGGTCCTCCGTATTTTGTTTTTGTAAATGCTTTCACCGTAAATGTTTAACTAATTCTTTTTGGAAATGCAGATTTCAAGTCAATTGGAGGGGTTCCTTTATGAAATTTCAACTACTTTTCCACTATACAGAATGGAAAGATTAATACGGTGACCAATCCAAATTGAACCATTTTTTCTTCATTTGATAGTAACACTGCGGCTGCTGTTTGAACCGCAATTTTAAACCTGGTTTGTGGAACGACGTAAACAAAGCTATCGCCCAAAAACTTACCTCTTTCCAATTTTGCTATTCAGATAATCAGCAAACAACCCTTTATCATCTTCCTGCTGAACAACAAAAAACTGAAGAGATTTGCCGGACTCTTTATGCCATCTGCAGCCTTTTTCAATATCAAACTCAAGCCGTCCTTTACCTGTGTTTTTTAAAAACTCCCCTTCACCTTCCACAGCATAATAAATAGTAGCAAGATCCCAGCTTGGCCGCTGATCTTCCAGTGTTTTCATTTGCACATTCCAAAGCCAATCTCTGTAAGCCGTCCTTACTATATTTCCTGCAGTTGTATGAATCAATGACTTCCCGGTCATTACATCATTTCCAGCATCTACAAAATGAATTTCAGCCGGAAAATTTTCCACTAGGTATTTGGTAAAAGGTGCCGTACCATTAAAGAAGAAATTCCAGTCTTTGCTGAAATTTTGCCTGGCATTACTGGCTCCTAAAGCGCCCAAAGCTACCCATCTTTTTATTTTTTTTTGAATCAGTTCACGTCCACTTAGGTCAGAGATGTTATCAGGAGCGGAAAGCAGTAAATCATAAAGCCCCTTTGTGTGACCGATTGTAACATATACCACGCTGTTATCCTGCTGTCCCACAAGCAAGCGTCTGTTAAGAACGGTTTGATTTACTGCATCCCTGTTGTGTATGATAGTATTTTTAAAAGCTCCGGTGTCTCGCACCAACTTTCCTGCGGTCATTTTATCAACCGGATCGCCAACGGTGGTATCGTGGGCAGCACCAACGGGAATATCGGGCCTGCCGCGATAAATATTGATTGCCTGCACTATTCCAGCGCCATAAGGCACCTTTCCGGAACTGTAAATGCAACCAAGGATTTCAGCTTTTCCCATGTCAGCGTAAGTATGCAGCAAAGCGAGCGCTCCCACGTCATCACAATCAGAGCCCATGTCGGTGTCAAATATGATTTTCACTTCATTGGCTTTACTGGGTCTTATCTCTTTTTCAATCGGCTTGCAGCTCGCATTGTAAACAATCGAGAACACAAGGAACCAGAGTGTCCCTCCAGGTAAAAGTTTATTTCTCATCTTACCCTCCTTTAATTGAGTTGCGAAAATAGCTCTGCCAAAGCAAAGAACTGAAGGTTTGACTGCTATGCTGTTCAGCCATCTATTAGAACTGCATTAAGCTTTGACTTGCATGTACAGTCAATTGTGCTTCGGCAGCCGTGATATTTTCAAGCTGCCGCTAACTGCAACTGATTCCGTTCATTTCGTGCCCAAAACCAAGCTATCTTTCGATAATCTTCACCTGTAAGGGGCTTATCTGCTTGTCAATATTTTTGCTCAATTCTGCAAAATCTTTATCTTGTTTCTGCCCTTATGTATAGTAAAGAACCAAAGACTTTCTCTCTTGAGTCTTCCATCTTATACGTTGTGCCCGACGCTCTCATTTGGGTATACCCGGTATTTAGCAGTGATGGAATTGTTGAAGACTTTGAGGTAGGTTATGCGAATAAGGCAGCGATCGATGTAGTTGGCCATCCAAAAAAGGAGTTGGCCGGTTTACGTATCCTTCGTGACGGCATACCTTCCGAAATAAGTGCTCCGGGAAATTTCAAACATTTTCTTGATGTTTACCAGACAGGCGAAGTGAAGGAATACACTTTCGTAACTCATTACACAAACCGTGTTTTGGAAACTATACGACAACCCCATAAAGATGGAGTACTTAGTGTTACCCGAGACCGCGGAGCACAGCGGCAGGCAGAACATAGGGAGCAGGCAACACGCCGTATCATGGAGTCAATCGTGAAGAGCTCTCCCATAGGGATTGGGGTATTTGATGCAGTTAGAAATAAAGATGGTTTAATTGATGATTTTGAAGTACGGGTATACAATGAGCAACGGAATAAACTACTGGGTTTTACTGAAGAAGAAGGTGCTACACTGAGGTTTCGCCGGATCCTGGAGAGATTAGGTTCGGCGCTTGCTTTTGAACGGTATGTTGAAGTGGTGGAACGAGGCACTCCAATACAGCGCGAACAATACGTGGAGGGATCTAAGAAGTGGCTTTCAATTGCCACAGTAAAGCTTGACGACGGCTTCCTTGCCATGCTGAGCGACATCACAGAATGGAAGCAGTCACAGCAAACTTTGCAACAACAGTCGCACTATCTCAATAGTATTCTGAATGCTTCACTCAATGCAGTTTTTACCTGTGAGGCTATAAGGGATCAAGAAGGAAATATCACGGATCTGCGCTATACACAAATCAACGAGATGTACAAGCAGTTGATCGGCAAGACAGAAGAAGAAGTGTTGGGTAAAACTATGAAGGAACTGTTTCCTACAGCAGTCAGTACAGGCGCTTTTGCTACTCATTGCAAAGTTATAGAAACGGGTGTTCCGGCTCGTTTTGATCTTAAGTATAAAGGTGAAGGGCTTGATGCCTGGTATGACATCTCTTCTGTAAAGGTTGGCAACAATGGTGTGGTGATAACATTTGCAGACGTCTTAGAACAAAAAACAGCTGCACAGAAGATAGAAGAGCAAAAAACATTACTTGATAATATCCTCAAGGGGTCCTCCAACGGGATATCGGTTTCCGAGTTCATCCGTGATGAACAAGGTAAGGCGATAGACTGCCGCACCATCTTGGCGAACGATGCCGCAGTCCAAATTGCAGGTATTCCCAGAGATATATTCTTATCGAAGCTGGCAACTGAAATAGAGCCAAACATGCTACAGTCTCCTTATTTCCAAATGTGTGTGCAGACGCTTGAAACAGGGGAGCCTTTCATAACACAATACTTCCTCGAGTTAACAGGGCGTTGGTTAGAACTGAGTGTGTCGAAAATGGATAAGGATCATCTCATTCACATCTTTACTGATGTAACTTCTATCAAAGAAGCACAGTTGCAAAAGGATAGATTGGTAGAAGAACTTAAACGGTCTAATCAAAGCCTGGAAGAGTTTGCCCACGCTGCCTCTCACGATATGAAAGAGCCACTTCGAAAAATCCGAACATTTACCAGCCGCTTGAAAAGCAGGGTAACAGAAGGTTTAGATGAAACTGATATCGGCTTAATCAACAGGATTGACACAGCTGCTGAACGTATGCAGCTATTGGTGGATGACCTTTTGGAGTTCTCGCATATGAGTGAACGTCCGCGCGAACTGGAATGGGTTGATCTCAATGAAAAAGTAAATAGGGTTCTTGCAGATCTGGAGCTTCCGATTGAAGAAAAAGGAGCACGGGTCGACGTAAGGCAGTTGCCAACAGTTCAGGGCAACCGACGTCAGCTCCAACAACTTTTTTATAACCTGATTGGTAATGCGCTCAAATACAGCAAGCCAAATACACCTCCTGAAATTCGGATTGACTCACGTCTTGTCAGTGGTTCGGAAGTTTGGACATCTATCAATCTTCCTGAGGATCGAGAGAACAAGACGTTTCACTTGATAGAGATTCACGACAACGGTATTGGGTTCGAACAGGAGTATGCGGAGCAAATCTTTCGAATGTTTCAACGGCTGCACGGTAAGGCCGAATATTCAGGATCGGGGGTAGGACTCTCTATTGCCAAAAAAGTCACAGAAAACCACAACGGATACATTTGGGCTACAGGTAAAATTGATGTAGGGTCAACTTTTCATATACTTTTACCTGCATAGCATTCCAGATGTCAAACTCGACACTATTTACGCCTACTGCGGTGAGGGACCTGGCTTCTGAGCAGGTCGCTGAATAGATGTAGCCCTTTGCAATCACTCTATGCCATTCGCAATATCTTGTCCATCTTACGTCCTTTTGCCAATTCATCCACCAACTTATCTAAATACCTTACCTGTCGCGTCAGCGGATTTTCGATTTCTTCTATTCGATAGCCGCAGATTCTTCCAGTAATAAGATGAACGTTAGGGTTTAATGTTGCCTTTTGAAAGAAATTTTCAAACGTTGCTTTTTCTTCAATGAGTTCTTGCAGCTTTTTTTCATCATGACCAGTAAGCCACTGAATTACTTGCTGCAATTCTTCTTTGCTTCTGCCTTTCTTCGTAATTTTTTGCAGATAATGGGGATAGACGGAGGCGAATGTCATCTTCGCAATTCGCTCATCTTGATTTTTCGTGTTATTCATACCTTGGATTAACACATGGATCTCACAATTTATTTCAACCTTTCTAATTGCCCTTTTCTTTTCACTATGTTTTTGTAATCCCATTGAATTTCTCTTGACTTCCTCAACCACCTGTTCAAGTCACTAAAGTCAATCTGGTCAGTGGAAGTGTAACGAAAC
This sequence comes from Chitinophagaceae bacterium, assembly GCA_035644775.1. Taxonomy (GTDB): domain Bacteria; phylum Bacteroidota; class Bacteroidia; order Chitinophagales; family Chitinophagaceae; genus Flavisolibacter. The sequence continues at coordinate 7,150 of DASQNW010000516.1, forward strand.
TCTGCTGCTTTAAACTTACCTTCTTTCTTTAGTTTTTCTTCTCCAAACGCTTGTCCGCTCCAAAAAAGCAGTCGAACATTGTCTTTGAGTTTACTGTATCCAACGATAGGGTTGCCGTCCAAAAACCATACAGGATGGGCGTGCCAGATTTTACCTTCTGCTTCGGCAAGTTCACTCTCAATAGTGGATGCAAGAACATGGCAGATTTCTTTTTCATCTCTTGGCTGACTGTCGTTATATGCTTGAATTTCTAAGTTCATTTATTGAAGGATTCCATGTAACGAAAGGTGGTTGTCTGCTTAATCCGTTTTTCTGCACAGTCAACGAATGACTTACCAGTTATCGCTCAGATAGCATTTATATTACTCAGTTCTCAAACTCTTCACCGGGTTTGCTATCGCTGCCTTGATTGCCTGGAAACTAATTGTTGCAAGTGCAATCATCAATGCCACAAATCCACCAGCAGCATATGACCACCAACTGACATTAACCCGAATAACATAATCCTGCAACCATTGACTCATGGTATACCTTGCAAGAGGTGTGGCAATGGCAAAAGCGACGGCAATCAGTATGACGAATTCTTTTGAAAACAAATAAACGATATTACCTGCAGTTGCACCCAATACTTTACGAATGCCAACTTCTTTTATCCGCTGCACTGCCATGAACGAGGCCAAACCGCCATTTAAATGTAAGCAACTAAAGAAGTTAGACATATTACTGCAAACTTCCGTCAGTAATCGGCCAACCGGGGCAGATGATGATCCTCTCAGGAGTTTAAATTTGTTTTTAAGTTGGCAACGCTACCAATTCTGAACTAAGCTGCTTATGAACTTTACTATACTCGATACCATCATTTTTTGCGTTTCATTTTTCCTCGTGATTGGTTTCGCCTTTTGGAAGAGCCGGGGAAAATCAAACAGTGAAGGTTTTTTCTTAGGAGGCCGCTCGTTGCCCTGGTGGTTGATTGGAATCTCTATTGTGGCAGCTAATCTTTCGACTGAACAGTTTGTGGGTATGGCCGGACAGGCGGCCGGAGACACGGGATTTGCCGTTAGTTCGTGGCAACTTCTCAGTTCGGTTGCGGTGGTTGTTATTGCTATGCTGTTTTTACCCAGGCTTTTGCCCACAGGTATCTATACAATGCCTGAATACCTTGAATACCGGTACAATTCAACTTCAAGGGCAATAATGTCTGTGATGATTGTAGTTATTTATGCTTTGGTTACTACGGCCGCTATTTTGTATTCGGGGGGCACCACCATAGAAACTATTTTCGGTATTAAACTATCCACTTCAATTTTCATTATAGCAGGAGTCGGTGTGTTGTATGTAGTTTGGGGTGGCTTGCGGGCTGCCGTTTGGGCCGACCTCTTTCATGGTGGAATGTTGTTGATTGGAGGATTAGTTACGGCTTACATCGGTATTGAAGCATGCGGTGGCTTCTCAAATTTTTTAAAGGTGAATGAAGACAAAATGCACCTGATACTTCCGTCACATCATCCCGAACTCCCCTGGCCGGTTCTTTTTGGGGGTATTTGGATACCCATTTTTTATTATTGCGGATTCAACCAGCTAATCATGCAGCGTGCGCTTGCTGCGAAGTCATTGAAGCAGGCACAGTTTGGAATCATCTTCGCAGGAGCTTTATGGCTCCTGGTTCCTTTCGCTGTGGTTTTTCCAGGTATTGTTGCCCACCAGTTATATGGTAATAATTTCGGGCGCATAGACCAGGCTTATCCCACGATTATCAAAAACTTAATTCCTCAAGGCCTGCGTGGGTTTATACTCGCCGCGCTAGCAGGGGCAGTAAGCAGTTCGGTGGCCGGGATGCTTAATGCAGGTTCCACCATTTTCACAATGGACATCTGGAAAAGACATCTAAGAAAGGATACGAAAGATGTTCACCTGGTATTGATAGGTCGTATTACGACGGTTGTTTTTCTGCTGATTGCCTGCTTTGTTGCGTTAACGGGCC
>DASQNW010000517.1:0-13570 GCA_035644775.1 Chitinophagaceae bacterium
ACAACATAGGGACAAAGAAAAGATTCTTACCGGCGGGCACGGAGTAGGCAAGGTAGTGCGGTCTCTTCTGCGTCAAGGCGGCAATCATATGCTGCTAAATTAGTGGCAACTATACCTTGCATTCACCAGGGAGTTCTCTTCAAAAAAAAGAATGAGTTGCACCTTGTTCTACTCATACCACCAAACTTACAATAGCGTTTCTAAAAATAAATAAAGAGACAAACGATAGTAAGATAGGGTTACTATTTTGTAAGACTGTTCCCCTTAAACGATGGAGCAAGATCTTTGAGAATGTGTAAGCTGTAAGATGTATGTACCTGGTATGTGCAAATAAAAAAAGCCGCTACGAATATTACTTAACTGCTTAAAGATCAAGTGTCCCCGGAAGGACTCGAACCTTCGGCCCGCTGATTAAGAGTCAGCTGCTCTACCAACTGAGCTACGGAGACAAGGAGGCAAAACTAACTGAATCTTTGTAGTTTGCCTTTGTTATCTAACAAGTGCATGATAAAATCCCCCATTTAAGAGGCATCATTGTTACGAAGCACTGTTCATTTTAAGTTTAAGATTCTCATCGATTGCGTCGAGAAATTCTTCGGTGTATAAGAAATCTTTGCCGTGTTCGGCTTTACCAGGTTTGATGGTGAGGGCAAGATCTTTCGTCATCTTTCCACTCTCCACCGTTTCAATACATACCTGCTCTAACGCGTTGCAAAAGTCGATCAGCGGCTGATTGTTATCTAGTTTGCCCCGGAAAGCCAAACCACGGGTCCAGGCAAATATTGATGCGATCGGGTTAGTGGATGTAGGATTCCCTTTTTGATGTTCGCGATAATGACGTGTAACCGTGCCGTGTGCTGCTTCAGCTTCCATCGTTTTGCCATCAGGTGTCACGAGCACAGAAGTCATTAATCCAAGCGATCCGAAACCCTGCGCAACTGAATCACTCTGCACGTCGCCATCATAATTTTTACAAGCCCATACAAAGCCGCCATTCCACTTCATGGCACTTGCTACCATGTCGTCGATGAGCCGGTGCTCATAAACAATGTTAGCTTCTTTGAATCTCTGCTGAAACTCACTCTCAAAAATCTCCTGGAAAAGGTCTTTGAAACGCCCATCGTATTTTTTGAGGATGGTGTTTTTTGTGCTCATGTAAAGAGGCCATCCTTTCTGTAACGCCATATTCATACAGCTTCGTGCAAAACCCCTGATGCTTTCATCAGTGTTATACATTGCCAACGCCACACCGCCCTCACCTGTATAATTGAAAACTTCGTATTCCTGTTTGTCGCCCTGATCACCTTCAAAGATTATCCGCAGTTTGCCCTTGCCCTTCACTACGAAATCTGTTGCTCTGTACTGATCACCAAATGCATGCCTGCCCACCACAATTGGTTTGTCCCAGGTGGTTACAAGTCGTGGAATATTGTTTATTACAATGGGCTCTCGAAATACTGTCCCATCAAGAATGTTCCTGATTGTGCCATTTGGGCTCTTCCACATCTGCTTCAGATTAAACTCCTTTACACGATCTTCATCGGGTGTGATAGTAGCGCACTTGATTCCTACCCCATATTGCAGGATGGCATTTGCTGCATCGACCGTCACCTGGTCGTTGGTCTGATCGCGGTATTCTACTCCAAGATCATAATACTTTATGTCTACTTCCAGGTAGGGTAAAATGAGTTTGTCTTTAATAAACTTCCAGATGATCCTTGTCATTTCATCACCATCCAGCTCCACTACAGGATTTTCAACTTTGATTTTTTGACTCATGGTTCTGCGTTTTGTGTTGATTTTTGGTGGCGCAAAGCTAAGTATGATTTGGCCAAGATTTGCAGTACAATTATTTTTAATACTTTAACTTGCGTTATGCACAATGCCAAAGCATTTCATGCTTATCTGAATAGATTTGTACCGCTAAGTGATGAGGAGTTTCAAAGTTACGTACTGCCCTTCATTACAGTTCGTCGCTATGAGCAAAAGCAAATTGTGACGAGAGCAGGGGAAGTAGAAGATTACCTGAACTTTATTGTGAAAGGATTGGTGCGCAAGTATTACGAAAAAGATGGAGCCCAGGTGAACACACAATTTTCCTATGAAAAGCACCTCGTTCATTCGCAGGAATCTTTCCACAGCCGCACACCCTCAGAATATACTGTGGAGACTTTAGAGCCGACAACATTTATTTCCATCACCTATGACAACCTTGAGGAAATTTATTCAAAGGATGTGAAAATGGAGCGGCTTGCACGTAAGGTGATTACGCACACTATGGTCCAGCGCGACAGATGGCAGATGAAAATGATCAAGCTTACGCCGCGTCAGCGATTTCTGATGTTCATTGAGTGTTATCCGAATTTACTTCAGCGGGTACCGCAGAAACACCTCGCATCCTTCCTCAATATTCAACCTGAGACTTTCAGTAGGTTCAAACATTTGATGAAGGAAAGAAGTAACGTTAAAGACTTACCACCAGCACGGGTATCTTAAGCCTGTGTCGAACCGTGTCGATGGTGGCCCCATAAATCCAGTCTTTTACACCGCTGTGGCCGTGGCCTCCGATCACTAGCAGGTCCGCTTTTGTTGCTTTCACTATCCGAACAATTTCCTTGGTGCGGCTGCGGAAACCAAGATGGCTTTCTGCTGCAATGCCTTTCACCTTTAATATATCAATATATTCATTTAGCTTCTGCTGATCCCTGCGTGTTTCCAGATCATCACTTTGCGTGCCCAGGATCTTTGCAGATACACTCTCCACAACGTGAATTAAAATAAGTTGCGTGGAGGCATTGGACTGGCTCAACGCATGTGCAATGAGTTGCTGGTCGTGAACACTAAAGTCCAGGGCGATGGCGATTCTTTGATAAGAATGAGATTGAAGATTTTTAAGGTTGATGGTGTTTTGCCGATGCACTTCTACAGAAACATTGTCCGGCTGCCGCTTTATTAATGGGTAAAAAATTGCTACAAGTAGCAGGTACAGGAAAGCAAGAACTGAAAAAATCATTACCAGTTTCCAACCTAAATTGCCTGCTTTGGAGAAATACAATGTCGCTTCGCCACCTACCATCCTTAAATTCAAATACACGAGCACTACAGTGATCAGCCATGCAAGCACTTTCGTAACAGGCTTTATCACGTATGGCCCCATGGTTTTCTTATCACTTACAAAGTGGATGAGCGGAATAACAGCAAACCCCAATTGCAGGCTTAGAACAACCTGGCTTAAGACCAGCAGATCGTCGATATTTTTTTCTCCGTTTATTAGAATAACAAGCACCGCGGGAATGATCGCTACCAGGCGTGTGATCAATCTTCTTACCCATGGATTAATCCGCAGGCGCAGGTATCCCTCCATTACAATCTGTCCAGCCAGGGTGCCAGTCACCGTTGAACTTTGGCCCGCTGCAATCAATGCTACTGCAAAGAGTACAGGTGCTAATGAAGATCCCAGCAGATGATCGAGCAGCAGGTGTGCCTCTCTTATCTCCGCTACATCAGTGCGGCCTGTTTTATAAAAAACAGTGGCTGCCAGCACAAGTATTGCGGCGTTCACAAAAAAGGCAAGATTCAGTGCCACCAGGCTATCGATGAAATTTAGCTTCAATGCTCTTTTTATTCCTTTATCATCTCTTCTAATTTTTCTTGTCTGTACTAATGCAGAATGCAGGTACAGGTTGTGTGGCATTACCGTAGCGCCAATAATTCCAACAGCAATGTACAAGGCTGCCTCATTGGGTAAAGAGGGAATGAAACCAGTTGCAACTTCTGCTAAATCAGGCTTTGCCAACAGAATCTCTACTAGAAAAGAAATTCCGATGATCGCTACAAGGCATATGATAAATGCTTCCATCTTGCGCATTCCCAGACGTTGTAACAGCAACAACAGAAAGGTGTCTAAGACAGTGATGAGTACCGCCCATATTAAGGGCATTCCGGTGAGTAATTGAATGCCTATTGCCATACCTAAAACTTCAGCAAGATCGGTGGCAGCAATAGCTATTTCGGCGAGTAGATAAAGAAAGAAGTTAATGGTCTTGGGGTAAGTTTCGCGGTTGGCTTGTGCGAGGTCTCTCCCCCGTACAATGCCTAGCCTTGCTGATAATGACTGCAGCAGCAGTGCCATCAAATTGCTCATCAGCAACACCCAGATCAGCTGGTATCCAAACTGGCTACCTCCCGCAAGGTCTGTAGCCCAATTTCCTGGGTCCATGTATCCCACAGAAACGAGGTATGCCGGACCAAAAAATGAAAGAACCCTTTTCCAACCAGGTTTTGACGTGCTTGTAGTGTCTACACTTTGGTGAACCTCACTCAGCGAAGCATCTGAAGTGAGTTTATATTTCCCGGACATAAATATGTTTTGCAAGTTGTTCGCTGATAGTTGTGGTAAGATTCCTGATCTTTAATTCCAGAGAGTGATCAAACTCAAATTGTCTTTTTACTTCGAGCCTGGTGCCCAGGCCAATGCTTTTGTGTTCTAGCAATTCAAGCATCTCTTGCGATTGATTACCCACTCGCCGCACCTCGGCAGCCTGGTTTATCGGCAAGGACAACAGCGGCATCTCCATATGGATCTTCATTTTTCCTTTACTATCAGGAATGGGATCACCATGCGGGTCAAACTGTGGAAATCCAAGGTATTCATCTAATTTGTCGATCAGTTTTTTGCTGCTTACATGCTCTAGTTCTTCGGCTATGGCGTGTACTTCATCCCAGCTAAAGTGTAATTTTTTTGAAAGAAAGAATTCCCACAACCTATGCCGCCGCACTATATTCAAAGCGATCCTTTTTCCTTCAGTGCTTAAATAAAAACCATAGTACGGCTTATAATGAAGAAGCTTCTTGCTATTCAATTTCTTCATCATATCAGTGACCGAGGCCGGCTTCGTGTGCAGTTTCTCTGCTACAGCATTTGTAGTAACTGCATCATTGCCTACCTGCAGGTGATAGATGGTCTTCAGGTAGTTTTCCTCGCTTTGTGTGTAGTTCAAAGCCATCTAATAAAAAATTTAGACAAATCTAAAAAATCTCTGATTAAGATATTAGTTTGTGGCGTCAATATTGCCAGATTTTCTTTTTTTTACAGTAAATAGCGTTTATGAAGCAGTTCTTGGCCTTCTGTATGGCAGTGTTAGTCGGTGCTTGTGGTGGAACAAAGAATAGTAAGGAGGACGAGGGTTTCAGCTACAACAGCTTTTCAGAGAAATTCAGGAAAGCAACGGTTCCGTTTCAGCTAACGGATACTCTTTTGCAGAATAATAAGGACACCGCTGCTATTCGTGATCAGTCGTTTGCTTCGATGATCCCTGATAGCATCAGCAGCAAAATTTTCGGAAAAGGAGCCAAAGTAAAGTATGTGCCCCTGTGGCGGATAGATGCGCCGGAGAATGAACAATATTTCATTGTTAAGGGCATGACCGGCAAAACAAAGGCAGCTTTATTACTGGTGTTCGACAAGAATGAAGTGGGCACTGTAATGCCTTTTCTTGTACCTGATTCAGATGCTTCCACATCGCAGGTGAGCAGCGTGGATAAGAGCTATTCCATATCAAAAAATGTTTATCAAAAAAATCCCGGCGATGCCACCGCTGAAGGAAAGGATGTATTCATTTACAATAAAGATCTGAAGGCATTCACCTTAATTATGACTGATCCACTTGATGAAAAAAGCCTCGAGCTGCTGAACCCAATTGATACGTTTCCGAAGCTGCATAAATTCGCTGGAGATTATACCCAAGACAAAAGAAACATCGTATCTATAAGGGATGGAAGAAAGGCAAATACTGTATCTGTATTTGTTCATATAGAAAAAGGGGACTGCACCGGCGAAGTAAAAGGTGACGCTGAATTAACCTCGGCTACAACTGCGGTTTACCGCCAAAGCGGAGATCCCTGTGTGCTGCAGTTGAATTTTAGTTCTTCTGCAGTTCAGTTAAGTGAGTTGGAAGCATGTGGTTCGCGGAGAGGTTTGGAGTGCATTTTTGAGGGCAGCTTTAAAAGAAAAAAGGAAAAGAAGGCTAAAGATGCAAGCACAAAAAAAGACCAATCAAAAAAATGATTCATTGATATTTGCACCACATTATCTGACCAAAATATTTAAACAACTGAATAGCGCAACAAAATTTAATGGAAATGAATTTCAGATCATATACACATCCCTACACTATTGATGAAAATTACTCAAAGCGTATTGCTTACTTTTCGATGGAGTTTGCCATTCATCAACCGCTGAAAATATACAGTGGAGGCCTTGGCTTTTTAGCGGGCTCACACTTAAGAAGCGCATACGAATTACGCCAGAACCTGGTTGGTATTGGTATTTTATGGAAATATGGTTACTACGACCAGGCAAGAAACCAGGACCAAACCTTGCAGGTGACCTGGATGGAAAAACAGTATAGTTTTTTAGAAGACACAGGAATAAAATTCGAGATCTCTATACACGAGCACCCGGTTTGGGTGAAGGTGATGTACCTGCCACCCATGACGTTTAATGCAGCTCCGCTCTTTCTCATGACCACCGACATTCCGGAAAATGATTACGTTTCCCAGACCATCACTCATCGATTGTATGATGCAAACGTTGCCACTAAAGTGGCGCAGTTCATTTTGCTGGGCGTAGGTGGTGCAAAATTACTTGACGAGATTGGCTTTAATCCTGAGGTGTACCACATGAATGAGGCACACAGCGTTTCAGCCGCGTTTTACTTATATAGAAAGTTTAATAACAACCTTTCAGAAGTAAAGCGAAGAATGGTGTTTACCACCCATACTCCCGAAGAAGCAGGAAATGAAAAGCACGACATTTTCCTCTGCCACAAAATGAGCTATTTCTGTGGCCTTTCTATCGATGAAGTACGGAAGCTTACGGGAATGACCGACGACTTATTTAATCACTCACTGGCTGCCTTGCGCTTTGCACGAATAGCAAACGGCGTGTCACAACTGCACGGCAAAGTGTCCAACGAAATGTGGAGCCGGTTCACAGACATTTGCCCGATCCTTTCCATAACCAACGCACAAAACTGGCGTTACTGGGCTGACAAGCAGTTGTATCGTTTTAGAGAGGATAACGATGATGATGCTTTTGATGACCGTAAGCGGTGGATGAAGAAAAGAGCTTTTGAGTTAGTGGCTGATCAGACGGGGAAGATTTTTGATCCAAACACATTTACAATAGTATGGGCACGGCGCTTTGCAGGTTACAAGCGAGCAGGCTTACTATCGTGGAATATGGAAAGATTCAATGCTTTGTTGAGCAATAAAAGGTTTCCGGTGCAGATTATATGGGCAGGTAAGCCCTACCCGGTAGATTACCCTGCCATCACTGAGTTCAATCAGCTGGTGCATCTCAGCAAAAATTACAAGAATGTAGCTGTGCTCGTTGGCTATGAGCTTGCACTTTCAAAAAGACTAAAACAAGCTGCTGATTGTTGGCTAAATAACCCACGTGTACCACGCGAGGCATCGGGCACAAGCGGCATGACAGCAGCAATGAACGGCGCCGTCAACTTCTCGACGAATGATGGCTGGATTCCTGAATTCATCCATCACGGCAACAATGGGTTTGTGGTGCCGCCAGTAGATTACAATAGCATGCCTGTGCACGAGCAGGATCAGTATGATCTTGACAAGATGTACGACATTCTCTTAAAAGAAATTCTGCCACTTTATTATGAAGATCATGCAACCTGGAGACAAATTGTGAAGAATGGAATGCGGGATGTGTGGGTGCAGTTTGACAGCAACCGAATGGCAGAGGAATATTACAACCTCCTGTACAAAGAACATTACAACGTGGAAGTAGATTATTGATGTCTTACTTATACTGCAAACTCCTGGTGAAGCTGTTCAATGGTTTTGCTGTCGGGAAAAAAGGAAATTAATTTTCTGATCACAGCCTCCACTACAGCATCGGGACAGGAGGCGCCGCTTGTCATAAGAACGGTGGCAGTTTTGTTGTTTGGCAAATAATCATTGGTAACGATTTCCCTGTCGTTATGGAAGTCGTAATGCATGATCGTTTTTGCTGAAAGCATTTTTTCCGCACTGCTGATATAAAAGGTGGGCAATTTTTCTTCACAAAGCTCTACGAGGTGAGAGGTGTTGGACGAGTTGTATCCCCCCACAACAATAGCGAGATCTGCTTCAAGGGAAAGCATACCTGTTACAGAGCTTTGATTATCGTTTGTAGCATAGCACAAGGTGTCTCTTGTGTCTGCAAAATGATCTTTTATGTTATGCTGCTGCAGTTGGTACTTAGCCACAATAACCTCTTTCAGGTAATCTGCTATGGCTTGCGTGTCGCTGGCAAGCATGGTAGTTTGATTTACAACTCCAATCCTCTCCAGGTCCTTCGATACATCAAACCCCTTTGAATACTGCCCATCAAATTCCTGGTAAAATTCTGACGCGGCTTTTTCTCCTGTGATGTACCTGGCCAGTTGCTGTGCCTGCTGCATGTCTCGTATTACTACAGCAGGTGCATTAGCAGAAGCATGGGAGAACGTAGCTCTCGTTTCTTCATGATCGGGCTTTCCGTGGATAACGATTGTATAGTAGTTTTTCGCGATCGCATCACTGCGGTTCCAAACCTTTTCTACGAAAGGGCAGGTTGTGTCGTAAAGTTCTGTTTTGATTCCGATAGTTTTCAACTGATGCTCAATCTCTAATGTTGTTCCGAATGCAGGTATTAACACCACATCGTCTGCTGATAGTGTGCTAAATTCTATAAGTTGCTGTCCTTTGTTATTTTGGAGAAATTGTATACCGCCCGCTCTTAAATCAGCATTCACTTGCGGGTTGTGAATCATCTCACTCAAAAGGAAAATTCTTTTACCGGGGTTTTCATCGATCGTTCTGAACGCAATGTCTATAGCATTCTCTACACCATAACAAAATCCAAAGTGACGAGCAAGCAGAATACGCACGGGACCAAAATTTAGGAGGGTGGGAGAGAAGTCCTTCTTCATACGGTCTTGCTCCTTCCGCTGCTTCTTTATGGCGCTGATTAAGCCGCTTCTGTAGACAAGAGGAACATCGAAACTTTTCATTACAGCAAAGTAAATTCTTATTCTGCTAATACAGTGATAATAAGCTGGTAAATACAGTCGATCAGAACAACGGCTACTTGTTCAGGCTTATTCATTTGAACTGTTTCCGCTCCTTACCTTTGCCCGCTAAGAACAATATTAAAATAAATTGGTTCAATGGATACAAAGGATTCTGCAGAATGGATGAAGAAAACGAATGTGTATGAAGTAAATGTTCGACAGTATACACAACAAGGAACGTTCGAGGCTATGAAGCAGCATTTGCCGCGGCTCCGTGATATGGGTGTAGAAACCCTTTGGTTCATGCCGGTTACACCTATTGCGCAGAAGAATAAAAAGGGAAGCCTGGGCAGTTACTATGCGGCTTCGGATTATGTTTCTATCAACCCGGAATTTGGGACCCTTCAGGACTTCAAAGAGCTGGTGACCGATGCACATCAACAGGGGTTTAAAGTAATTATTGATTGGGTAGCGAATCATACAGGCTGGGATCATGTGTGGACCTGGCAGCACCCCGATTATTATGTAAAAGATTCGCATACCGGAGACTTCAAAGTAGCGTCTGGTATGGATGACATCATTGAACTTAATTACGATAATCCTGCATTACGTGAAGCCATGATAGCAGCTATGGCTTTTTGGATCAGGGAAACCAATATCGATGGGTTCAGGTGTGATCTTGCTTCGTGGGTGAGACTGGATTTTTGGATTGAAGCGATAAACGCTCTAAAGCCGTTGAAAGAGCTCTTCTGTCTAGGCGAATTTGATCCATTGGAAAATCCCGACTATATGCAGGTTTTCGATTCGGCATATACCTGGAAGTGGATGCACCGTACAAGAGAGTTTTACCACAACCAACAGTCAATACACGTGCTTGTGGATCTGCTGGAACAATATCGCTACGCTCCGGGGATGAAGGCCTGGTTTACTTCAAACCACGATGAGAATAGCTGGAACGGAACTGAATACGAGAAATACGGTGAAGCTGCAAAGGCATTAGCGGTATTCAGCTGCACGTGGCCAGGTATTCCACTAATTTATAACGGGCAGGAAATGCCCAACCATAAACGACTGGAGTTTTTTGAAAAAGATCCTATTGAATGGAATGGTACGTTTGAGTTGCACGACTTCTACAAAAGATTATTGCAGTTACATAGCAACCATCCTGCTTTGATTGCCGACGAATCCGCAGCCCCACTCTATAGATTATCTACTTCAGCGGATGGTCAGCTTCTTGCATATGTTCGCGAAAGAGAAGGTAGAAAAGTGGCAGTATTGCTAAATCTTTCTGCTTCAGATCTAAATGTTGCTATTAATCATCCACATCTCGAGGGAACATTCACGGAGTTGTTTACCGGAGATGAGGTGCATTTCCAAAATGAGACGGAGGTGTTTATAGCTGCATGGAAATACAAAGTCTTTGTGAACTGACTACTATTTGATCAGCTTTTTTGCTTCTTCAACAAAACACGAAAGTCTTTGCGACAGTGCTTGCTGCTGCTCCTCGCTTAAAGTAACGGTAGTAATTGACTTATTGGTTCCGTTAAGGCTTATAGTTGTAATCTTCTTATCGATCAATCGCTGGAGTGCTGAAGGCGTGGTAGATGAATTTTTGAAGGTGATGTGAATCAATCCATCACAATTCATAGTGCCGGTGTTCCTGAAATTGGCTCTGGTACGGCCTCCCTCAAACACAAAAACAACCGTAGATGCATCATCGAAGCATTTCTCACTTGCGCTATTCTTGCCAACAGAAAATAAGAAATCAATTTCCTTTGCATCAGCATCTATCGACAAAGAAGTAGACGAGTACCTCATGAAGCCGGTTGAAATCTTAGGCTCCTGGCTAAACTGGTCTTTGTATTTTTTTAGCTGGCAATCCTGTGCTGATAAGTAAGCGGGGAAAAAAAGCAATACAAGCAAGTGTTTCATAAGAGGTTTATTACCTTAAAAGTACCACATAACCATTCTGCAGGAAGTTTCAAGATGTTAAATTGATTGCACTGGTTGTTCTTTCCACATTACAAAGTCAATGCTTAATGGCGTGATTGAGCATCTTTGCCAGGCTCTTTTTTGGATAGCATGCTTTTTGTTGTTTTGCCACTATGAACCTCATCGATTTAATCATCATTGCGATTGTTCTTTTTTCAGTTTGGATTGGCTATCAAAAGGGCTTTGTTTTAGGGATCGTGCAACTCATTACCTGGTTGGGGAGCTTAATAGCAGGTTATGTTTTTTATCAATACGTAGCAGTTTTCCTTCAGCGGTTTTTTCCTGCGCTAAATGTCTGGACATTGCCTGTTGCATTCATACTAACAGTTATTCTCTCGCGAATTATTCTATCTCTATTGATGAACAGGGTTGCCTATAATACTCCTGATAGAGTACATCAAAACCCGGCCAATCGTTTTCTGGGAATTGTTCCTGGCTTTTTCAATGGAATGGTGAATGCCGTTATTCTTGCTGCTTTGTTGTTTGCAATGCCTTTGTGGGAGGGTCTTACAGCAAAAACACAGGATAGCCAAATCGCCAACAGGCTTGCAGTCCATGCGGAATGGCTTAATGAAAAACTCGCACCTATATTTAACGATGCGATCAAAAGATCGATGAACAAGCTAACCGTTGAACCTAAATCGGAGGAGACGGTAAAACTTCATTTTACTGTGAAAACTGCAAAGCCAAGGCCGGATCTTGAGGCCAAAATGCTGGAGATGGTTAATGCGGAAAGAAAGAAGGTGGGACGGTCACCATTGAAGGCAGATCCTGAAATGAAAGAAGTGGCTCGTGCTCATTCAAAAGATATGTTCGAGAGAGGTTATTTTTCACATTACACCCCTGAAAAAAAAGATCCTTTTGACCGAATGAAAGCAAGTGGTGTGAAGTTTTTAACGGCAGGCGAAAATCTAGCCTTTGGCAAAACGCTTGCGATCTGTCACCAGGGGCTGATGAACTCTCCGGGCCATAAAGCCAATATCCTGCAGCCGGCGTTTGGCAGGCTTGGAATAGGCATACTTGATGGTGGCGTTTACGGGCTTATGATATCGCAGGAGTTTCGCAACTAATCAACTAAGCCACTTTTAGTAGCTCTTTTGCTTTGCTGCTCAAGGTAAATCTCTTCTCATGGCGATCTTCGAAAGAAATTTCCAGGTATCCTGCTTTTTTCAGTTTTTTGAACTCATCTCTGTCGAAAACTGAGTCATTCAGGTAGCATGTAGTAGGATCGTATGGAGAGGTCTTTATAAAAGAAGATGCTATAACTTCTAACTGTTCTGTCAACGGGTTTACAGGTTGCATAGGAACTGATTTGATGCTAATTTAAGCGGGTCCCCGCAAACGCCCATGGCCACAAAAACAAAAAAACTGCTAAATAAAGGATTTCTCTTACTCTAAACGAAGCAGTATTGCAGCGCATCTTATCTCAACAGAACGATTTTTAGGTGCCCCAGGGATAGGTATCGGGTGGCTCTGGTTTGACGGGTATGGGTATAGGTCGCAAGGCCTTAGTTGTATCAAGATATATAAATGCGTCATATCTCTTGTGTATGAGTGAGGGCACATAATTGCCAAGATGTTCCCGCTGTGGGTGGTACACCACACCAATCGCACGGTGCCCTATGCTTTTCTTCAGGTGCGGCACATCTTTGATGTCTTTAGACAAAATGATTTTATCTGTTGCACTCAACTGGTGCAGTATATACTCCCAACTGCCATGGATAGCTGGTGGCACAGTCATGTTTTTCATAGGCTCGCCCCATTGCTCAGCAGCTATTACAGTTCCACTGTGGGAGCCAAATCCCACAATAAATACATTTTCGTGTCCATATTGTTTTCGCGCCAACTGGCCCACGTTCACCAGGCCTTCTCGCGCCATATCTGTGAAGCGGGCATCTCCTACATGCGTATTATGTTCCCAGATGATCGCTTTTGAATTGGTGCCGTGCAAATCTAATAGTCTCTTTAGCGTTTCTGCCATGTGATGATCGCGTATATTCCACGATTCAGAACTGCCGGTTGCCATGGCACTGTAGTAGCGTTCCCCGTTAAGAGCCACTAATGCATTCTGTTGCATTACAAAATGATCTTCCTGCTGTTTGGTGCCTGCCGTAAATTTTTGCACTGCATTCCAGAGCCGATTTGTCTCCTTCCGGCAATCAGCTGCAGAGTTTGCAACCGCAAGAGCATATTCCTGTGCATCTGCGCTAAACGGTTGAAAGCACTGATGCACTTTATTTGCCGCGTTTTCAAGGGTCGCGTCCTTACCGCGGATGTATGGCAGCAGTTCAGTCATAGACTCCCACAGGCAATACACGTCGAGGCCGTAAAAACCTGTTTTTTTTGACTCTGCTTTGTTCTGGTTATTTGCGTTCAGCCATGTAACCAACGAAGCAACTTCATAGTTGCCCCACATCCATGTTGGCCAGCGGTTGTATTGTTGCAGCAGCCGAACCACGTCGGCGCTATCCTTTTTTTCACCTTTAATGAAATTGTTCACACGATACGAATCTGCC
>DASQNW010000518.1:0-2616 GCA_035644775.1 Chitinophagaceae bacterium
GGATATGCTTCAGGATAATTACGAGGGAATGAAAGAGTACGTCCGGTACATGCAAACCTGGGTGAATTCTGATGGCATCATGCATTCGCAGGCTACAGGTAAAGACGGCAAGCCGTTGCAATGGCTGAACCTTGGCGACTGGGCAGCACCTGGTGAATTGGTGAACGATGCATTAGTACACACCTTTTACTTTTGGCGCTGTGCCGATCTTACAGCAAATGCTGCCAGTGCTTTGAACAAGCCGGATGATGTAAAAAGATACAGACTGCTAGCGGAGCGAACGGCCTTAGCATTTCACAAGAGGTTTTATGATGCGGCTAAAGGTTCTTATGGTTCCGGGGGCGGCAACATATTCGCATTGAAGATTGGAGTGCCGGCAGACAGGTATCAAAAGGTTATAGCGGCGCTAAAGAAAGATATTGAAGCAAATGACGGCCATCTTGATACGGGTATTTTCGGAACTCAGTTTTTCTTTGAAGTGCTGTCCGAACACGGCATGCATGATCTTGCTTATGAAGCAATTACCAAACGAACAAGGCCCAGCTATGGTTATTGGTTGACTGTGGGTTCCACCACTACAAGAGAACATTGGAACGAGGAGGGCTCGCACAATCACCCGATGTTTGGTGGTGGACTGGTGTGGTTGTATAGGAAACTGGCGGGCATAAATGCTGATCCGGCACTGCCGGGATATAGGCACATTATATTCAAACCGCAGCCCGTAAAAGATCTGGAGTATACAAAGTACACCAACCGAACAGTCTTCGGCGAAGCTGGAATTTACTGGAAGAATGCAGGTAATGATTTTACAATGGATGTGATAGTGCCGGTGGGCAGCCGGGCCACTGTGTATGTTCCTGCAGGACAAAATCAGCAGGTTACCGAAAGCGGCAAAAAAGCGGAACTTGCAAACGGTGTTAAAGAAAAGGGTGTAGAAAAAGGCTATAAAATATTCGAGGTAGAGAGCGGCCATTATAGTTTTCGATCGACGTAGCGGGAGAGTTTATGAAGTTTGGAACTCAGCAGCGCTTTAATTTGCAAGATGGATGCTGGTGAACAGAACGAAGAACAGAGACATAAAGCTGTTTAGGAGTGACCAGAGGTCATGTGGCCATACCTACGCCTTTCTAATGTTCACAACTGTCTTGTGGCGATTCTACTTCCATTCAAGACTCTAATCATTCTGAAAATACTAGCTGGGATCATCTGGACAGCTAAGGTTTAATGTGTTTGACGCATTTAGCTGATGTATTACCTTAGCTTGGCTGATTATGTTTCAAGTTGGGCATATTCGCTACACTTAGCTTATGCAATTCAGGCTGTGGATCAACATTATTTTTTTAGGTCTACTGTTTTCTACTTGTAAAAAAGAATACTCGTGTGAGGATTGTTTGCCTAAACCTCCTGTGGCAATTGCCGGCGCGGATACGGTTCTATATCTTCCAGCAGACAGTTTAATTTTGGATGGCACTGCTTCTCACGACCCAGACGGCAAGATCGTGTCATTCAAATGGCAAAAGATTGAAGGATCTGCCTCGTTCACAATTGCAAATACTAAAGCTGCCAAAACATTAGTCAAAGGATTAGCAGAAGGCGTTTACCAATTTGAGCTGGAGGTAATAGACGACGATGGTCTTACAGCAAAAGATACTCTTATTGTGGGCGTTGAAAAATCTTTGAATGCGCCTCCGGTTGCCTGTGCCAGACCTGACACAATGATTGTGCTTCCGGTGAACGAGGTTATTCTTGACGGTACATGTTCAACGGATCCTGACAACGATATTAGTTCTTATAAATGGGCGAGGATTTCAGGTCCGGGATTAGCAAACATAGTTGATCCCAGCTCGAGCCAAACGAGGGTAAGTGGGCTGAGTGAAGGCACTTACAGATTTGAGTTGAAAGTGACCGACGCTACAGGCATGTCTTCGACAGACACGGTTAATATAACTGTTCAACCTGCAAACCTCTGCAACAGCGGCAAAAGGATGAAGATCATAGCCCACCTTACACCTATTGGTCATCTTTCGCAGGCACGTTCGCGAATGGCAGTAGCATCGGCCGGGCAGAAAATCCTGTTTGCCGGCGGAAACAAAGGCGGCGCCACATCAAGAGTTGACATCTTTGATATCGGTTCACTGAGCTGGTCCTCTCATGAACTCAGTGTTCCCAGATTCTTGAGTACGGCAGTTGTGGCTGGGACGAAAGTATTTTTTGCCGGTGGGTTGGCAGAAGGTGGCGTTCTGCCGACCAGTGCTGTGGATATATTTGATGTGACTTCCAATTCATGGACGACAGCTCAATTGTCAATACCGGGTTTCAGCATAGGTGCTGCAGCACTTGATAACAAGGTAATATTTGCAGGTGGCGATGGCGGCGGCACAGCATCCGCCCGGGACAGGCGAGTTGATATTTACGATTTGAGCACCAATCAATGGTCAACAGCGTCATTGAGTGTACGCACCAGAATAGCTTCTGCAATCGCAGTGAACAACAAGATTTATATTGCCGGTGGAGAAATGGAAAACCATTGCAATGTACCCGGTGGAAGCAACTGGTCTTATCCTTCGCGGGTAATGGATGTCTACGACAATGGAAGCAGCAGCTGGTCAACTTTAC
>DASQNW010000519.1:0-1808 GCA_035644775.1 Chitinophagaceae bacterium
ATGTGATGGGATTTCCGAACTATTAATTTGTTCGGGACTGTCGCTGCTGCCATTCTTTTTACAACTATATACGACAGCAAAAACAACAAGAATAAATAAGATTTTTCGGGCTGCACTTTTCATAAAAACACCTCCATAAACCGGAGATCAAAAAAGAAGCCATTTCACACAGTCATTTAAAAACTTTTTTGAATCTAGGCCCCACATCTCATCTTTGCTCCTCATTGAAGGTTTTCATATCAATTCCGCAGCACATGAAGGTTTTTAAGTTTGGCGGCGCTTCGGTTAGTACGATTGAAAAAATAAAAAATACCGGAGGCATTTTACAATCTTTTGCAGGTGAGAAAATTCTTGTGGTGATCTCGGCAATGGGTAAAACAACCAATGCCCTGGAAGCCGTTTCGAAAGCTTTTTACACGGGGAATACACAGCGGGCTCTAGAGCTATTTGCAGAAATAAAACAAAATCACCTGAACACAGCTTCAGAGCTTTCGGACCAACCTATGGATCAACTTAATGATCTGTTTACGGAGGTGGAGTGGCTGTTGCATGACAAGGCGATGCGTGAATACGACTACTATTATGATCAAATCGTCTGCATGGGCGAACTGCTATCTACATGCATTATCAGCAACTATTTCAATGCAGCTGGCGTTCGTAATAAATGGATAGACGTGCGGGATATTATACGCACTGACAACAATTTTAGGGATGCTAAGGTCGATTGGATCTACACGAACACCCGCGTGCAAAATGCAGTAGCACCTTTGTTCGAAGATTATGATGTTGTAATAACACAGGGTTTTATCGGATCGACAGATGAAAATGAAAGTACTACTCTGGGCCGGGAAGGGAGCGACTATACAGCAGCAGTTTTTGCCAACCTTCTCGATGCTGAGAGCCAGACCATTTGGAAAGATGTGCAGGGCGTCATGAACGCGGATCCGAAACTTTATGAATCCGCTCAATGGATAAAAGAACTGAACTACCGCGAAGTGATAGAAATGGCGTATTACGGAGCCCAGGTGATACACCCAAAAACCATAAAACCGCTGCAAAACAAAGGAATTCCTCTATTGGTAAAGTCTTTTCTTCAACCAAAAGAACCAGGAACCGTAATTCACAACAATAGCGTCAGGGAACTGCCTCCTATTATTGTTTTCAAAGACTGCCAGCTATTGATGGAACTGAGCTCAAAGGATTTCACCTTCGTGAGTGAGGGCCTCACAACGAGGGTAGACGAAATATTTACCACAATCAAATTCAGACCTAATCTCACCCAAATTGCTGCAATAAGTCTGCTGTATGTAACTGATGACAAGGCCGAGAAAATAGAAGCCTTCGCGCATACTGCTTCAGAATTGTTTGACGTAAAGATTACTAGAGACCTGCACCTGCTTACAATACGGCATTATACAGAAGAAGTACTAAAGCAACTGACGGCAGGAAAAACAATAGTGTTGAAGCAACAAACGCCTGAAACCATACAGCTTGTAATGGCTACTCAATAGCAATTCCCTGCTTCATTTTTTTCGCTACCGGCTTATCATTCAGAATTGCGGGCTGCCAGGTGGGCATTTGCTCAAGCACAGTAATTACCTCGTCATCAAAATCTTCATTCACTCCTTTTACCATTTTGAAATTCGTGGGCACACCGTCGGTATCGACGATAAACTCCACCATCACGTATGACTTTTTCATTCCTTCAGGTAAAGAGGGAACTAACGCCTTCCCCATTTTCTCGAGGTACTTCAAAAAATTTTCCCCACCGCCAGGAAATTGTGGCCATTGATGCACTACATCGGCAA
>DASQNW010000520.1:0-11895 GCA_035644775.1 Chitinophagaceae bacterium
CAGGGGAGAAGTTTATGGGGCACGAACGAGTACTTTGCGGGCAGCCGTTTTTATGTATTCTGCGGTGGTGTTTTCTATTCTTGCATTTGCGTGGTACAATAGTACCTTGCTTGCATCTATAGCTTTTCTGGCCTTGTTTGCCATCATGACCATGTTGCCTTTGTTTAAGGCTATAATGCAGCCCGCCGGCCCCCTTGTAGGTAAGTCAGTGAAAGCTGGCGTTCTTGCACTGATCCTTATGAATGCGGCGTGGGCCGCAGCGGCAGGTTTCGTTCCACTTGCTTTTGCAATCATGCTTCTCTTGCCTTTTTCGCTGTTACTGGCAAAGTTGTTTGCCGTCACCTGACCTGCTGATGAATATTAGTAATTCATTTATCTATTTCTTGTTTACTTCGCAAATTCTCCACCTTACAGATGAACATGGATTACCTGCAGCAATCGTTTAGCGTTCAATTCGAATACAAAGTTTTTTTTACAGAGCATTTGTTTGATGCATCCAATCCGTTGTTAAGAGATTATTTTTTAGAGCAGCAACAAACGAATCACAAAAAGCTGTTGTTCGTAATCGATAAAGGGGTGGTGGATCATCATCCCGAACTTCAGAATAAAATCAAATCCTACTTTTCACAGCTCCCGTTTACTGTTATCCATGAAATGCTGATATTAAGAGGTGGTGAGGAGATAAAGAATGAAGAAAGCTGTTTTTATAAAATAGTAGAATCCGTTAATAAGCATGGTATTGACAGGCACTCTTACATTGTGGGCATCGGTGGTGGATCAGTGTTAGACGTTACCGGTTATGCGGCCGCTGTTTCACATCGTGGCGTGCGACACATCCGGATTCCAACAACAGTTCTTTCTCAAAACGACTCTGGTGTAGGTGTGAAGAACGGCATTAATTTTTTTCGGAAGAAAAACTTCCTCGGCACTTTTGCGCCTCCTGCAGCGGTTTTTAATGATGCGCATTTTCTTACTACCCTCAGCAATGACGAATGGCGTTCTGGTATGTCGGAAGCAGTGAAAGTGGCGCTGGTGAAAGATGCCTCTTTTTTTAGTTGGCTGGAGCAGCATGCGGCAGCACTTGCGGAGAGAGACATGACTGCCATGCAATACCTGATCAGGCGGTGTGCCGAGCTCCATCTGAAGCATATAGCCAGCCGCGATCCCTTTGAGCTGGGCTCTTCAAGGCCGTTAGATTTTGGCCACTGGAGTGCTCATAAACTCGAACAGCTCACGGGGTTTTCTATCAGACATGGCGACGCAGTAGCGATGGGCATGGCATTGGACAGCACCTATTCTTTTTTGTCCGGAAGACTGGCCAAAGGCAGCTTCGAAAGAATTATTCAGTTGCTTCAAGCGCTGGGTTTTTCTCTCGTACATCCTTTTATGGAAATTCGCAATGAAGACTCACCACTGTTGAACGGCCTCAATGAGTTTCGGGAACACCTTGGCGGAAAATTGACCATCATGTTATTGAACGATATAGGCCTGGGTGAAGAAGTGAACGAGCTGGATACAGAACTGGTATGTGCGGCAAGTAATTGGTTGAAACAAAATTCATAACAGCATCTATGCTCACACAGTATGGTCATCTGACATATTGCAGCAACATACATCCAGGCGAAAGCTGGAATGAACATTTTTTACAATTACAGCAACATGTGCCGTTGATCAAGCAAAAGATCTGTGGTGATCAGCCCTTTGGCATCGGACTTCGACTCTCGAATACCGCAAGTCTTGAACTAAGAAAAGAAGAACAGCTTTTGAATTTTAAACAGTGGCTGCAACAGCAAGGTTGCTATGTGTTCACTATGAACGGCTTTCCTTATGGAGGCTTTCATCGTACAAGAGTGAAAGATGATGTACACACCCCCGACTGGACTACTTCAGATCGCGTTCAATATACCGTACGGCTCGCACAATTGTTAGCTGCACTTTTGCCTGGCGATATGGATGGCGGTATCTCCACATCGCCACTCAGTTATAAGCATTGGCATTCGGTAAATGACTATGATGACGTTTTTGAGAAAGCGACTTTTAACCTGCTCCATGTAGTAGAGCAGTTGATCAAAATAAAGCAATCTACAGGGAAGCTGATTCATATAGACCTGGAGCCTGAACCCGATGGTTTGATGGAGACGGGTATGGAATTCATTGATTGGTTTCGGAACCACCTGCTCCGCATAGGAGTGCCCTGGCTGAGAGATAAACTTCAGCTACATGAAACGGCTGCAGTTTCCGCCTTGAAAGAACATGTGTGTATTTGTTACGACGTGTGCCATTTTGCAGTTGGGTATGAAGACCACAAGAAAGTGATTGATACTTTAGAGTTGAATGAGATCCGGGTGGGTAAAATACAAATCAGTGCAGCTTTAAAAGGAGTATTTTCAGAGCAGTTGGAAAATAGAAAAGAGGTGATAGAAGCGTTCAGCGAATTCAATGAACCAGTTTATCTGCACCAGGTGGTTGCCAAAAACAAAACAGGTGCGCTCTATCGCTACCCCGACCTTCCCGAAGCGCTGTCCCAGGGAGATTCAGAAGCCACTGAGTGGCGGGCACATTTTCATGTACCAATTTTTGTGCAGGACTACGGCTACCTTCAATCCACTCAGGTAGATATACGCCAGGTGTTGTGGATTCATATGCATCGTTCATTCACAAATCATCTGGAGATCGAGACGTACACCTGGGATGTATTGCCACCTGATCTTAAGTTGCCTATGACAGAATCTATTATACGTGAATGTGAATGGGTTTTGAAACAGCTTACAACTGACGATCTCAACCAAGATGTAGTTGATGCATAAAACAGTGGTGATAGATATTGTTGGACTGTCGAAGTCACTAATTGGTGAACACACGCCCTTCCTAAAACGATATGTTGCTGAAAGGAGCATGCAAACTATACAGCCAATGCTGCCGGCAGTCACAACTTCTGTACAAACAACATATGTTACTGGCAAATGGCCGAATGAACACGGAATTGTGGGTAACGGTTGGTACGACAGACAAGATGCAGAAGTAAAATTTTGGAAGCAGTCGAACAGACTTGTACTCACAGAAAAGATCTGGGATGCGGCAAAACGTGTGGATCCCGCTTTTACCTGTTCCAAAATGTTCTGGTGGTACAATATGTATGCTACGGCTGATTATTCTGTGACACCACGACCTAATTATCTGGCAGATGGAAGAAAGCTACCAGACTGTTATTCACACCCGGCAGACTTACGCGACCACTTACAAAAGGAACTTGGCCAATTCCCCTTATTTCAGTTTTGGGGACCAGGTGCTAATATTACCTCCACACAGTGGATTGCTGATGCTTCCGTACTTACTGATAAAAAGTACAACCCCACTCTAACTTTTATTTATCTGCCACATCTCGATTATTGCCTTCAAAAATTTGGGCAGCAGTTAAATCACATAAAAAAAGATATTTTAGAAATTGACAAGGTCGTTGAAGGACTAGTAAACTATTATGCAGGAAAAGGGGCAAGAATTATTCTGCTGTCTGAGTATGGCATCACCGACGTAAACCTACCGATTCATTTGAATCGTGTATTACGGGAACTAGGCTTATTGGCTATACGACACGAACGAGGGTTGGAACTGCTTGATCCCGGTGCTTCACGTGCTTTCGCAGTGGCAGATCACCAGGTAGCGCATATTTACATCAATGATCCCTCTGTGGAAATACAGTTGCGTCAGCATCTTGAAAAAATAAAGGGCATAGCTCTGATCCTAAACAAGGAGGAGCAAAAGAGATATAACATTAACCATCAACGCTCAGGCGATCTAGTGTTGATGGCCGATGAAAAAAGCTGGTTCACTTACTACTTTTGGCTCGATGATGCTAAAGCGCCGGACTATGCCCGATCCGTGGACATTCACAAGAAACCAGGATACGACCCGGTAGAACTGTTTATGACTTCTAAAGCCAGAGCAGGATATAAACTGTTGCGAAAAAAACTCGGATTGCGCTATGTGATGGATGTAATACCGCTTGATGCAAACCTGGTGAAAGGCTCACATGGATCGCTGGTCGCAGACAGCAACTTCCATCCGGTGTTTATTACTGATGAAAGAATAGAATCTCACTTGATAGCAACAGATATTTACTCCATTATTTGGCAACACCTCACCACATAAATTCAGAAAATGAAATTGTTTAACATCATCTTCATCGTTCTTTTCATTATTTCTGCCGGTTTGCAGTACAACGATCCTGATCCTTACATATGGATTCCAATTTACTTGTACGGTGCTTTTTTGTGCTACCTGGCACTGAAAAGAAGATACATCCCAGTGCTTTTTATTGGCGGTCTTGTGGTGTATGGCGGCTATGCACTCTACCTTTTTTTTGATAAAGAAGGCGTACTGAACTGGGCTGGTGAACATGGTGCAGAAAGCATTGTTCAAAGCATGAAAGCGACAAAACCCTGGATTGAAGCGACCCGCGAGTTTGGCGGCTTGCTGATCCTGGTAATTTCAATAATCATCAATATGATTTGGTTGAACAAACCTCGTACTACGACATCAAAACGATGATAGTATTTGCAGTGGACGAATAGTTGGTTAACAAGGATGGTGAATAATGCTGTTTTAGGAAGGTTATTTATATTACATCCAAAATTTCAGATTTTCTACAAT
The DNA here is from genome assembly GCA_035644775.1 of Chitinophagaceae bacterium. Lineage (GTDB taxonomy): Bacteria > Bacteroidota > Bacteroidia > Chitinophagales > Chitinophagaceae > Flavisolibacter. Next base: position 4,651 of record DASQNW010000520.1, read on the forward strand.
TAATAGTTTGCTTCATATGAAAGAAATAGCAGTTGCTCGTGTTCGGATCGGGAGCCTGGTCCTTTTGTTGTCTACTTTAATAGCTCCCGCTACTGGTTTAAGCCAAACTACTCTTGCATTAACGGACTTATCCGCATTTCAGTCGCCCGGCAACTCATGGAGGATTGCTGGTGACGTTCGTGCCGACTTAAATCAAAACAATATTTTGATGCCGGCGAATGGCACTGGTGTGCTGGTGAATGTGACGGATAAGAAAAACAAGGGGCAGGATATTGTCACCGTGCTACAGCATTCCGACGCCGATGTTGAACTGGATTATATGATGGCCAAGGGCTCTAACTCAGGTGTCTATCTTCAAGGCAGATACGAAGTGCAGTTGTTGGACAGCTGGGGCACCAAACGCCCGATACATGGAGACAACGGCGGCATATATGAACGTTGGGATGAAGCAAGGGGCAAAGGAAACGAGGGATACGACGGCTATCCTCCGCGCCAGAATGTGTCCAGCGCACCGGGTCTGTGGCAGCATCTCAAAATTTCTTTTCAGGCACCCCGCTTCGATGCTGCTGGAAAGAAAATAGAAAATGCGAGAATGATTCGGGTGGAGCTGAATGGTGTTACGATCCATGAAAATGTGGAGCTGGCAGGTCCTACCCGCGGCTCCCTTGGTGAAGAAGTCGCTTCAGGTCCGCTCAGAATACAAGGTGATCATGGTTCGGTAGCCTTCCGAAATATTAAAATTGTAAACTACGATAAGCCACGTCCCGAACTGGTGAACCTCCGCTACACCATTTACAAAGGAAAATTTGAACAGGAACCAGATTACAATAAGCTTCCACCCGAAGCCGAAGGCACCTCAGTGATCCTAACATCAAGTGTAAACAACCGGATCGACAATGAATATTTAATAAAGTATTCAGGCACATTGAAGGTGAAAGAACCTGGTGAATACAATTTCAATCTACGTGCACCCGGTGGAGGTGGTATTCTCAAGATCAATAACCAAACCGTCATTCCGCGGCAGGATTACGGAGTTGCAAAGGTGACTCTGCCAGCAGGCGATCTGCCATTCCAATTGTTGTATAGCAAATTCGTCAGCTGGACCAAACCCGCCTTAGGGCTTGTAGTCGCGGGTCCTGGCATCAGGGAGTATCTCATTTCAGACGTAACAACAAGCACAAACGAGGTAGTAGATCCCATCCTTTTGGAAGCGCCCGGCAATACCATCCTTCGTTCTTTTATGGATCTGCCCGGAGGTCCCAGGCTTGTGCATGCCGTCAACGTAGGCAGCCCCGACCAGGTGCACTATACATATGATCTGGATTATGGCTCGCTGGTGCAGATTTGGAGAGGTGGGTTTTTGGATGCCACTCCCATGTGGCATAGCCGTGGAGATGGTTCTTCCCGGCCCTACGGCGCAGTAAAACATTTAGGGAAACCCCGCTTTGTTGTGGGCCGGCTTTCTTCTCCCCAGGATCCCTGGCAGCAAGATAGTGTAGGAACAGGTTTCCGGCCGAAAGGATACACTTTAGATGAGGCAGACAGGCCAACATTCCGCTACCAGATATATGGCAGTAGCGTAAGTGATGCCACTCGTGTAATTGACGGCGGCCAGGGTATTCAACGTGAAATCACCGTACAGAACCCGGGGCCTAACATGTATGTTCGTCTTGCTGAAGCGAATAAAATTGAGACAGTTTCGAACGGCGTCTATCTTGTTGATGATAAATCCTATTACTTAAGAGTCAATGATGCCGGTGGTGCTACACCAATCATTAGAAATGTGAGTGGCAAACAAGAATTGATCCTTCCTATTCAAAACAAAATCAGTTACTCTATTCTCTTTTAAATGCAATTCTTTAGGTGTATGAATTATAACAACAGAAACTTCCTTTTTTATATAGGCTTTCTTAGCTGTTTTTTGCTGTCGGTGTTCGTGATGAAAACTTCGGCACAGGAATCACCGAAGGAAGAAGATTATTTCAAAATCATGAGGGTTAGTGCACCGGAAGGCACTGTTCTGGAAGTTGGAGGGATGACCATGATGCCCAACGGCTCTCTTGCTATTGCCACCCGGCGTGGCGATGTGTATTTGGTGGAGAACCCTACCAGTCAACGTCCATATTTTAGAAGATTTGCCTACGGCTTACACGAGATATTGGGCCTTGTGTACAAAGACGGTGCTTTGTATTGTGCACAAAGAGGTGAGCTTACCAAGTTGGTCGACACTAATATGGATGGCAAGGCGGATGTTTACGAAACTGTATACAACTGGCCGATCTCCGGTCACTATCACGAGTACAGCTTCGGGCCAAAGCTCGCCCCCGACGGTTCTTTCTTTGTATCAGGAAACGTGGCCTTTGGCGATGAGGAATGGTGGCGCGGTGAAAGCCGTGTGCCCTGGAGAGGCTGGATGATGCGTATTTATGATGATGGTCGCATGGAGCCCTTTGCCACAGGCTTCCGTTCACCAGCAGGATTAGGGATGATTGATGGTGAGCTGTTCTATGCAGATAACCAGGGTGATTGGATGGGATCCGGAGGTATTGTTCACGTCAAGAAAGGATCGTTCGTAGGTCATCCTGCGGGCCTTCGCTGGTCAGCCCAGGCAAATTCACCGGTTAAACTTAGCACCCAACAACTATACTCAGTGGTAGGCCCAAGACAGGAAAAAAATGCTCAGGGCCGATATATAAAGCCAGAAAATGTGGTGAATGAAAAATTTGCTACTCTTTTCGAAGTAAAAAAGAATTTTCCCGAAGTGCAGCTTCCAGCAGTATGGCTGCCACACGGCGTGCTCGGCATTTCCAATTCAGAGATTATTAAAATTCCAGAAGGCACCTTCGCACCGTTTGAGGGGCAGTTGCTGATAGGTGATCAGGGTCAAAGCAAGATCATGCGTGTGTACATGGAAAAGGTGAACGGCGAGTACCAGGGCGCAGCGTGGGATTTCAGAAGCGGTTTTCAATCGGGAGTACTGCGTATGGTTTGGGGCAAAGACGGTTCATTATTCGTTGGTGAAACCAACAGGGGTTGGGGCTCGGCAGGAGAAGCTAACGAAGGATTGCAGCGGCTGGTGTGGAATAACGCTGTTCCATTTGAAATGCGGACTGTTAAAGCCATGCCAGATGGATTTGAAATAGAGTTTACAAAGCCTGTTAGTAAATCATCTGCAGAAGACCTGAATTCCTATTCTGTAGAAAGTTTCATCTATAAGTACCACGCGGTGTATGGAAGTCCGCCTGTGAATATGAAAAAGCATGTAGTAAAAGGCGTCAAGCTTTCTCCTGATGGAATGAGAGCAAGAATCATTGTAGATGGGCTCCGCCAGTTCTATATTCACAATATTACTCTGGAAGGTGTTCGCGACAAGGATAACTCTTACTCGCTGGTTCATCCCACAGCTTATTACACATTGAACAATATACCAGAAGGAGCAAAGCTTTCCATGTCAGAAGTTAGCACGAAAAACTCGTCAAAAACAAAAGCAGCTACCGCGCCTGGCAAAAGTGCAACACCTGCCAGGGAGTTAAAATCACCAGACGATCCATCGTCTAAAGGAGCCACCAAACCAGCGGCAAAAGCAGCAACACCTTCACAAACTAAAGCGCCGAGCTTTGCTGACGTCAAGCCGCTGCTTGCAAAACACACTTGTGCTGCTTGTCACAATCCAGAGAAAAAACAGGTAGGACCTTCTTTCCGTGAAATTGCCAAAAGGCGGTACAGTGTCGACAAAATAGTTGCCTTGATATACAATCCGCAACCGCAGAATTGGCCAGACTATGCGACAGAAATGCCTCCAATGCCACAAGTGCCGAAGGAAGATGCCCGCAAGATTGCTGCATGGATTAACTCAATAAAATAGTTGCAGTTTTTTGAAGCTCACATACATCATTTACATCATTCAGATTCATGATTAATGGAAGAGAAATTGCGCAGCCAAAATTGGTTTGGTAAAAAAGGAAAGGACGGATTTATTTACCGCGCCTGGATGAAGAACCAGGGGATTCCCAACTACGAGTTTCAAAATAAACCTGTTATTGGAATTTGCAACACATGGTCGGAGCTTACACCTTGTAATGCACACTTTAGAGAGCTGGCTGAGTCCGTAAAGCGTGGCGTGTCTGAAGCGGGTGGTCTACCGCTCGAGTTCCCGGTTATGTCACTTGGCGAAACACTTATCAAGCCCACGGCCATGCTGTACAGAAACCTGGCAAGCATGGATGTGGAAGAATCTATCCGCGCAAATCCCATGGATGGTGTAGTGCTGCTTTGCGGTTGCGATAAAACTACGCCCTCATTAGTAATGGGTGCTTGTAGCGTGAATATTCCTACCATAGTGGTTTCCGGCGGACCCATGCTTACCGGTAAGTACCGTGGAAAGGACATTGGCACCAGCGACGTGTGGCGCTTTAGCGAAGACTACCGCTCCGGTAAAATGACAGATTTGGAGATGACGCTTGCAGAAGCAGGAATGTGCCGAAGCAGGGGCCACTGTGCTGTGATGGGCACCGCATCAACCATGGCAAGTATGGTTGAATCACTTGGCTTGTCGTTGCCCGAAAATGCAGCAGTGCCTGCTGCTGACGCTAATAGAAAAGTAATAGCGCAGCTATCAGGTCTGCGGATTGTGCAGATGGTAAAAGAAAATCTGCGCCTCTCGGATATACTTACACGCAATGCTTTTGAAAATGCAATACGGGTAAACGCCGCCATCGGAGGCTCCACCAACTTTGTTATTCATTTGCTTGCCATTGCAGGTAGAATAGGTGTGCCTCTCACAATTGACGATTTCGACAGGCTTTCCAACAACATCCCTTTGATTGCCAACTTGCAGCCTTCCGGAAAATTTTTCATGGAGGATTTGTATTATGCCGGTGGTTTGCCTGCTGTGATGAAAGAATTGCTGCCCTACCTGCACAAGGATAGTATAACGGTGAATGGCAAAACAATAGCTGAAAATGTCGAGCAGTCAGAGTGCCTCAACCGGAACGTAATCAGCACAGTAGAGGAACCGTTTAACGAGCAATCAGGAATCGTGGTTTTGAGAGGAAATCTTTGCGAAAACGGAGCCATTTTGAAACCATCTGCAGCCAGTAAAGAGCTGATGGTGCACAAAGGCAAAGCAGTGGTTTTCGAAAACATTGAAGATTACCGCGGAAAGATTGATGATCCGGAGCTGGAGGTGGATGAAGACAGTATTCTTGTTCTGAAAAATGTTGGTCCCAAAGGATATCCGGGGATGCCAGAGGTCGGCAACATGAGCATGCCTAAAAAACTGCTCGACAAAGGCATCACTGACCTGGTGCGTATCTCAGATGGCAGAATGAGCGGTACTGGTTTTGGCACTGTTATACTCCATGTATCTCCGGAAGCCGCTGCAGGGGGCACTCTCGCAGTAGTACAATCCGGAGATGTAATCGAGTTAAACGTCCCTAATAGAAGCCTGCAACTATTGGTTTCTGATGAAGAGATTGCCAGGCGTAAGCAGGTTTGGTCATCTACGGCTTTTCCAGTAGAAAGAGGTTATGTGCAGCTATATGTACAACACGTAGAGCAGGCCCATCTTGGAGCTGATTTTGATTTTTTAAGAGGTGCGTCAGGCAGTGAAGTCACCAGGGATTCACATTAACAATCATACATGTCCACACGTTCTTTTCATAACAAAACGGCCATTGTAACAGGCGCTGGACAAGGAATAGGTTTTGAAATTTGCAGGCAGCTGGCGAGGAATGGCGCAACTGTTTTTTTGAATGATATCGAACCCTCTCTTGCGCAAGACGCTGCGGCAAAGATTGCCGTCGAGGGTAATTGCATTGCAGTTCCGGGTGATTCCGGTGATCTGCAGTTTATCCAGCACATGGTGGAAATGGCTGTTTCACAAACAGGCCGTTTGGATATTGCCATCGCCAATGCGGGCATCACGCTGTTTGGCGATTTTTTCACCTATTCGGCTGATGCGTTCAACAAAGTATTGCAGGTAAATCTTGGTGGCACTTTTTTCCTGGCACAAGCTGCTGCTAAGCAGATGAAAACACAAGAGTCGGGCGGCACCATGTTGTTTACCTCTTCTGTCACTGGGCACCAGGCCCACAAAGACCTTGCAGCTTATTCAATGACTAAGGCGGCGATAGAAATGCTGGCAAAAAACCTGGTCATCGAGGTGTCTCAGCATAAAATCAACGTCAATACAATAGCTCCTGGTGCTACGCTCACAGAAAGAACGCTATCTGATCCTGATTATGAAAAAGTATGGTCGGAGTTAACCCCCATGGGCCGACCGTCTCATGCTGTTGATATTGCTAATGCAGCACTTTTTCTGGTCTCTGATGAAGCAAGGCAAATTACGGGGCAGAGCCTGGTGATTGATGGAGGCTGGAGTTCAATAAGCCCATCGCCTTTTTAAGAATCTGTAGTGTGGACCCTGCTGGGATCGAACCAGCGACCCTCTGATTATGAGTCAGATGCTCTAACCGTCTGAGCTAAGGGTCCTAAGCCTTTTTGGCCAGAGGCAAATTTAGGGAAAACTGCTAATCGGCAAGGTAAATTTAGACGGGCTGCTCTCTTATTTAATTTCTTCAAAATCAATGTACTCACCTTTGTTTCCTCCCTCTGCTTGTTGAGGTTCGGCGGCCGCAGTGCTGCCATTGTAGGTTTGATTCATCTGCTCATTCATTTGCCTGAAACCTTTTTTCACCTGTTGTGTGGTCTTGTAAATAGGAATTATAAAATGGAAAACCAGACGGTAAAAAAGGTAAATGATAAATGCATAAAATAAAACCCTAAAAAACATCAATTCAAATTTCTTGCAAGCTAATCATCTATTTATAATTTGGAATGTATTTAAGGTTTACGTTAACTTTGGGCTGGCAATGAACAATGGAAGGGAACGAAAGCGTTCCCTTCTTCTTTTTTACTATGCAGACGGACAAAGAAGCAATAGAACAAAAAATACACTCTTTACTGGAAAAAAATCCAAGCCATTTTTTGGTGGAGATCAGAATTAAGCCAACAAATAACGTCAAGGTTTTTATAGACGCCGATGAAGGAATCAATTTGCAGGTGCTGATCAACTATAACAGGAGCTTGTATAAACTTATAGAAGAAAGTGGCATGTTTCCGGGCGGTGATTTTTCTTTAGAAGTTTCCTCACCCGGCCTCGACGAACCTTTGAAAATCCATAGGCAATACAAGAAAAACATCGGCCGGTATTTAGATGTAACCCTGATGGACAGCAGCAAGAAG
>DASQNW010000521.1:0-7016 GCA_035644775.1 Chitinophagaceae bacterium
TCGAATAATGTAGCCTCCTGGTTCACGGAATATCCCGAAATACAGCAGGACATCCTAAGCCAGGGAGCTAATCTCTCCGGATGGATCCCCTCTGTTCCGGATACTTTGCTACAAATCGGCAACTATTCTCTTTCAATTGCCGGCATGATCCTCCTCATGATACTTTTCATCAGCATGGTCGTTTATGCCGTCTTTAACCCGAAGCCCTTGCTTCAACTCTACTTCTCATTCTTCCCGTCTACCAAGCACACAAAAGCTACAAGGGCCCTTGCCAAAACCTCGGTAATGCTATTGGGTTGGATAAGAGCAAACCTGATTGGCGGTGGAATCAGGGCAGTGTGCATGACCATTTTCCTTAGCCTGATGAATGTTCCTGGTGCCTTTGTGTGGGGTGCAGTTGCTTTCTTTTCAGAACTAATACCTAGACTAGGTTTTTACATTGCTTCTATACCTCCGATATTGGTAGCATTGTCTATCAGTCCCTCAACAGCTTTATGGGTTACCGTTTTCTTACTAGCTTTAGATGAAATCATGGGTGACTTTATTCTTCCAAAGCTGCGCTCCAATACCATGAACATTCACCCCGTTTCTATCATGTTCATCTTGTTAGCAATGGCTACTGCTTTCGGACTAATGGGAGCATTATTAGCTACTCCCCTCACCGCTATTATCAAGGCCTATTATGAAGAGTTTTTCATCAGGCGCTTTAAAGACGATAAGTTGGTTGATGATCGTATTGAAGAAATTCTCTACCGTTCAAAAGAAGTCAAGGACGTTCAACCATAGTGCCTTAGCTTTGAAAAAGACCAAATTAAAGACATTAATAGGGTCTAAAGCTTGGTTTGCCTTATTTAAGTGCCACATCAATTCTTCATATGAAAAAACACGCTCTTTTATTGTTCTTCATTGCTTTGACTTACATGCTCGCTGCACAGAAGTATGATGCCAGTTGGGCATCTCTCAATACCCGAAAAATTCCCGGATGGTTCCACCAGGACAAATTCGGCATTTTCATTCACTGGGGCACCTATGCCGTACCTGCATATGCTCCTGTTATTCCAAACAGCGGCGTCAGCTACTCCGAATGGTATTGGTATCGCATCCACGAAAAGCAAAAGGATTTCAAGGCTTTTCATGATCAGAACTACGGACCAGATTTTCTTTACCCCCAGTTTGAAAAACAGTTCAAAGCAGAATTGTACGATCCAAAGCAGTGGGCCGACGTATTTCAACAATCGGGTGCTCGCTACGTAGTGCTTACATCGAAACACCATGAGGGCTACTGTCTTTGGAATAGTGCTGAAGCAGACCGCACCTGGCAGAGGCCGTGGAATGCTGTTACCGGCACACCTAAGAGAGACCTGCTCGGTGACCTTACCAACGCCGTAAGGGCAGCAGGTTTGAAGATGGGATTTTACTATTCGCTATATGAATGGTTTAACCCTTTGTACCTCCTTGACAAGAAGCGATACGTAGCAGAACATATGATGCCCCAGTTTAAAGACCTAGTTACGAGGTATAAGCCTGCCGTGATTTTTTCGGATGGCGAGTGGGATTTGTCGGACACCGCATGGCGTAGCGAAGAGTTGCTCGCGTGGCTTTACAATGAATCTCCCGTAGCTAAAGATGTTGTGGTTAATGATCGTTGGGGGAAAAACACCCGCGGCAAAAATGCTGCCTCCACTTATACCACTTCCGAGTATGGCAGTGGAATGGATGCCAGTGTCATTTGGGAGGAGAGCAGAGGCATAGGACATTCGTACGGATACAACAGAAACGAACAACTGAAAGATTACAAAACCGGAAGAGAGCTGATCCTGATTTTAACTGATATAGTAGCAAGGGGCGGAAATCTATTATTGGACATTGGTCCAACTGCGGACGGCAGAATTCCGGTGATCATGCAGGAACGTTTAGCAGAAATGGGCGACTGGCTGAAAGTGAACGGTGAGGCTATTTATGGCACCACTGCATGGAGAGAGCCATACCAATGGAGCGAAGGAAAAAGACCTGAGAAGAAAGAGGCAAGTTATATGGCCAACTATGATGTGAGTGAAATGACAAAACCCCGTAAGGGCACTGCAAACATCGAGATGTTTTTTACAAGAAAAGGGAAAGACCTTTATTGCATCATTCCGTCATATGCGCCACAGATTAAGCTACGTAATGTAAAACTTCCTGCCTCAGCCAAGGCAGTTCTGCTAAGCGGCAAAAACCCGTTGAGCTGGAGACCCCAGGGAAATGACTGCGTTATTGATTTAACGCCGATAAAACCAGGAATGGTGTCTGGCGAAATGTTTGTCGTAAAACTGCAAAATGCCTTATAAGTTCACTTTAACAGCAGCAATAATGATTAAAGCTTCGGTTCTTATTTTTTGCGGATACATGCTGATGTCTTGCTCCTCGCAATCAGTTGGAACTACCACTCCAAATCCACAGACTAAGGCATTCTCAAAGCTGGTATGGTCAGATGAATTCAACTACAACGGCTTACCCGATGATGCTAAATGGAACTACGAAACCGGCTATATACGCAACAAAGAGATGCAGTATTACACCAGTAAAAGACCGGAAAACGCACGAGTGGAGAACGGAAACCTGGTCATCACTGCATTAAGTGATTCACTTAAATCGGGAGCTAATATGTACCCGGTAACATCTGCCAGCTTAATCACCAAAGGCATACAGGACTGGACCTATGGACGCTTGGAAGTGCGGGCAAAAATCCCCTCAAGCCTTGGTACCTGGCCAGCTATTTGGACTTTGGGCAGCAACATCAGTGAAGTGGGCTGGCCTATGTGTGGCGAAATTGATATACTGGAACATGTAGGCTATATGCCAGATACGGTGCATTTCAATGTGCACACCCAGAAATATAATCATGCAATTAATACGGGTAAGGGAACAAGAATATACAGGCCCGGAGTACAAAACGACTTTCATGTGTACAGTGTAGAGTGGACCAAGGATAAGATTGATTGGTTTATGGATGGCGCGAAAGTATTTACTTATGCAAATGAAGGAACGGGAGTGGACGCCTGGCCTTTTTACCAACCGCAATACCTAATTCTAAACCTCGCTATCGGCGGTGCATGGGGCGGACAAAGAGGCGTGGACTTAAAGTCGCTTCCACAATCTATGCTAGTCGACTATGTACGTGTTTATCAATAAGCCTGGATATAATGAAGAAAAAGACCATTGCAATTGACATGGATGGCGTGATTGCCGACAATACCACACATTATCTTAACTGGTACGAAAAAGAATTTGGAGAAAAACTCGACAAACAGGTTTTTGATGGCGTACCGGAACTGGAAGGCTTACCGAATGGTGCAGTTAGGAAGTTTCTCTTCACAGCTGGCTTTTTCCGGACGCTCCCAGTAATGCTTGGTGCGCCAGAGACAGTCCAGAAACTAATGGACAGCTTTGATGTGTATATTGTTTCTGCTGCAATGGAATTTCCTCACTCCTTAAAAGAAAAGTATGATTGGCTGCAGGAACACTTTCCATTTATACACTGGAGAAATATCATATTCTGCGGCAATAAAGGAGTAATTGGCACTGACTACATGATAGATGATCATGTAAAAAACCTGGATTGCTGCCAGGGAAAGACATTTATATTTTCAGCGGGCCACAATGTTCATGTGAACCACCATACTAGAGTCAAAAGCTGGGCAGAAGTGCTGCACCTAATGCAGGAAGAGCTGAAAGAGACCTCCTGAGATTACTTATGAGGCGGATTGATTTGTGGAATGATGTAGGTATCATCGCACGAAAGTATGTGCACTTTTAAGTCACGAATAGTCAGAGGTTTTTTATTGTTGAAGTCTTCTATGTTGGTTTCAGCAATTCCAAAGCCTTCGATGACAATGATAATTCCTGTACCAATCACCTGCCCTTCAACACCATTTCGTACCACGACGGCGGTGTCTTCTTCAATTCCCATTCCGATACACGTGGGATTTGTAGCAATTACCTGAGCCATCCGAACAAACCTTCCGCGGTGTACAAAATGAGTGTCGATACACACATCTCTCATGAACTCGAGACCAGTTGTAATTCGTATTTCGCCACCCAGTTCCTGCTTTTCAGCGTTGCCAGCATATATCATTGGAGTGGACAAACACATAGCTCCGGCGCTGGTACCTGCTATTACTATGTTGTCATTGATGTATCGCTGCTTTAAAAATGTAAGAAAAGGCGTACCTCCATATAGATTTGTGTATTTCAACTGGTCACCACCTGCAAAGAAAACTCCGTTAGCTTTTTTCAAGCGCTCTAGTAAAGAATCTTCAAGTACTTCTCTACGTATGGTGTGGTGTATATGGCCGATCTCTTTTATACCAAGTTCTTCGAAGACCTTTCGGTAGTCATCGAACAATTCTTCTGCGTCGCTGCTGGCACTGGTAATGACCTCTATAACAGGATTCTTTTTGTTGATCAAGTCAACAAAAGCTTTCAGGATTTCCAGCCTGACAAAGTTCTGTGGCTTCTCCTTTTCTTCGGGCTTCTCCTCGCCTTTATTTTCCTTCCCTCCGATCAGGACTAAAATCCCTGATGGTACAGGACAGTCGTTATCTTTCTTCGCCATACTTGAGTGTTCCTTGGTTGCGCTTTAGTATAGTGTTTGTAGCTATGCTAGGGCAGTTGTATCAATATTTACGCCAGCGACTAAGCAGGTGATGCTGTACCAGAATAAATTCTCCACATGCGTTTTGGAAAATTAAAAATGTTTCTTCTGCTACAGGGTGTGGCTTTAACTATTCTCGTTGTATATTTTTCAATATGGCTGACAGCTGAAAAGAGTACCGCGGTAGTAGTAGCGCCATTCTACTCCAACAAGATCAACATTGAATATTCTGCAAACGAAACAACTATTCGAAAGTCTTTATTGAGATTCGATGTCCCGTTCGACAAAAGAAAAGTTCGCATCAGGTACCTTGGTTTTCATCCTGCGTCAGCACGTATTAACTCCTTCATGGGAATTTTTGCTGAGCCGCTTGCATGGTGGCTGGTGTACCTGTTAGCAAGTTCCATGTTGTTGCTTACACACAATACGGTATTCTCAAAAGGAACAATATTTCAACTACATAAGCGCTTCCCCTGGATTTCAATGGATGAATACTTTCCCGCACCACACCTGCGCAATCATTCACAAGAACGTAAACAAAGACGTGGTGAAAAGAAGGAGCAACGAAAGCTCAAAGGAAACCAGTCCGGAGATCCCTAAACTGTTTGTAATTCTGATTCTTCAATCAACTCTTTGATTTCTACTTCGTTCAGCTCAGTACACATTTTACAGAGTTCAATAAATGCGGGTAAGTCTTCAATGGAAACGGCAAACCGTGAAAGCTTGAAGGTTTCGTAAGGCTTGCAGCTTTCATCGAGTGGCTTTTCGTACAATGTGCATCCCTGAATACCTTGCTTCGGGTGAAAATAAACATGGCTTATGCGGTATCCTTCTTCCTTCTTCACCCATTTAGCTGCCGGTATCTGGGCGGGCTTGTTCTCATCATTGATACAAATACAGTTCACCATGTGCACACTTTATGCAAAGATAAAAGCTTGCAGATTCTATCTTTAATCGTCAAACCACGAAAGATGCAGGAGTACATCATCGATGTTGCAAAAGTTGAAGAATTGCAAACTCTCAGGAATATAGCTGAATTGGACAGCATCTTTAGCAAGGCTCATGCATCGATCGTAGGCGGCAGTTCTGTGGTATTAGTAAGAACCACCCAAGGCCAGTCCGAAAAGTTTAATGAACTCTCCTCTGAAGAAGACCTCAAATCTTACAAAGAAAATGTCTACAAATATTTATAGCTACACATCTATCACCTGAATTTGTACACGAGAGCAAGGCCATGTGCATTGCCGGTGAAGGGTAATAGGCTAAGGTTTGGATCTTTAAATAACTTGTTCTTGTGAAAGTGTGGGATAAGGATTCCCGATAATGTACCAACCGCTGTACCCAACAGCACGTCAGATGGAAAGTGCCGGCCGCCCCTGTGCCGCAAATATCCTGTAGCTGCGGTTGCCAAGGCAGCACCACTATAAAACCAATACTTCAACTTCGAGTCCGGGTGATAGTCTGCAAACACTTTTGCCACAAAAAAAGTTGACGTGCCTACGAGAGCAACGTGGCCGGCAAAGAAAGAGTTTTTTGCGCCCCCCTCTGTACGATCTCCCATCGGTACAGACGGATTATACGCGTAAGGCCTATATCTATCTGTGAGGTATGTTGCGCCTGTGTATAACAGCCCTGTCACTGACATTGCTTCCAAGTACAAAAAGCTGATTTTACCTGCATCTTTACGAATGTCTTTGTCTAAAAAGAGCAAGGCGGGCAGAGGCATGGAGCCATAAAAAAGCAGGTCACTTATTTCAGCAGCTTTCTCTGAGTGAATATCTGCCGCCCACCTGTCAAATCCGTTAATATCGCTCACCCTTAAATTTTGAATCTGCTCCGTTGTAGAAGGATCTTTGCTATAGATCTTTGTAAATGCATACCCAGACCATCCCCCTGCAATTACGGTTACAGGTATATCTACGGAAGGTTTAATTGAATACACCTTGTCTGGACGCGGGGTAGAATGACTGATAGAAGGAACGTCGACAATGGTGGTGGTTTCAATCGTGTCAACTGCTGTTACTGTTACAGCCGCAGAATCGCGGACAGCTAAGGAGTCGATTTGAGCCATGCCTGATAAACAAAGAAGTACCAGGGCAACAGGTAAAGTCACTATTCTTTTCATCATTGCGAAATTTGATTTACAACTTAAACAACATCCACAGCTGTTATTATCAAATTTTGCGCCTCAGTTATTTTGCACTACGAGAGAAAAATTCTGCCATTTCTACTGCTTGATTGGAAGTTCCTCACCGGTCAGCGCCTGGTAAAGGTTTTGAAGTTGATGCATATGAAAAAAGTTGTTGCTGCTGGGTGTATCGTTTGTCATTGCCCGTCCAAAACATTCCCCATTGCTTTTTATGAAGGCATGAAGCTCGCTTTT
>DASQNW010000522.1:0-4071 GCA_035644775.1 Chitinophagaceae bacterium
AAGACCATGCATCTATTTTACTGCTTGACAACCGTGGTCATGGGTTGAGTGATGTAGTGGAAGATACGAGGGGGTTAAATGACTTTGTAACGGACACGGCTGTTTTATTGGATCATCTTTCGATTAACCATTGCACGATAATAGGATTATCACTTGGCGGCATGATCTCAAAACTAATGGCGACTCACCTTCCGCATAAAGTGGAAAACCTGGTTTTATGCGATACAGGATTTGTTATTGGCAAACCTGATTTTTGGAACAACCGGATTACAGCCGTAAAGGAAAATGGGTTGTCCGCTGTATCAGCGTCTGTAATGTTGCGATGGTTTTCTGATAAATTCAGACAAGAAGAACCTACGCGGGTGCTTGGCTATAAAAATATGCTGGAGCGGATGCCCGCTGACGGGTACATCAAAGCTTGCGAAGCCATCCGGGATGCTGACCTCAAATTAATAGCCTCCAAGATTCGCCATCGAACGCTCTGTATTGTGGGCTCTGAAGACCAGTCAACAACACCGGAAGAAGTAAAGGAGCTTGCGAGTCTAATTGATGGTTCTGCATTTTCGGTAATAGAAGGTTCGGGACACCTGCCCTGTATAGAAAATCCAAAAGCACTGAGCCGGCTGATTCTTGATTTTATCTAAGCTGAAATTTGATGTTATTTTTTCCGCAAGTGATGTTATTAAGCATTCCAATTACTTCTTCTTGTCCGAATTGATATCATAGTTCAGGCCCAGGACAAACATGTATACGCCATAACAAATGGTTCCAGCTGCTACGGCAATATAGAAGATATGCCCAACCTGGTCACCAATAAAATCGAATGCTTTATCTGTATTGACCACATTACTGCTGTCTTTTTCGAGTGCTGCTTTGAAAAGAAAAAAACCGATGATCCCGAGAATAATCCCACGCGACAAATAGCCCGCGTAAGCAATGGCATGCAGTATGTATTGCTGCCACTTGCTAAACTTAGTACTGTCTAGCGCTTCAGTGAATCGTTTTGATAAACCATAGAAAACAAGCACCAGTGCAGTCAGCATCACAACGGCTCCAACTACAAGAACAATGGTTTTGCCCCAATCCATTTCCAGCAATTCTTCAATTTTGGCTCTTTGTTGAATGGGCTCACCTGTTGCAGGCGCTTTTTGCTGGTTGAACAAGGCCTGGAAAACAGAAAGAACAATAAAGGCATCAGCAAAAGAACTCAACCCGGTACCGAGCCTGAGCAAAATGCCTTTTGCACCACTCCCAACTTGATAAGGGTCCTTAACTGCTTCATAGAAACGCCAGATGATAAAACAAACCGCCCCAAGAATGATGATCCAGTTGAGCATACGTCCAGCAGTGAAGCCATCCAGAAGAACGAAAAAGCTACTTTCATCTGCACCTCCCTCTTTGAGTTTTAGAAAAGAAAGGATAGCTATGCTGCCGATAGCTGCATAGATGATGCCCGTAGAAAAGCATCCAACAAGCGTCAGCGCTTTCAAGAAAATCGTTCTTTTCCTCTTATCCATGGCAGCAGTCACCTGCCAAAAATAAAGAGGCTGCCTCAGTTTTTGAGACAGCCTCGTGTTCCAAGGAGATAGTTGTTACAGGCTACTGTTCCTGGTGCGCAGGCCGTCGGTATCGGTACTGTCCCTGTTTTTGTCAAGGTTGTCAATATCAATATCTGTGTTCCTCACAGTGTCTCTTATCGTCTCCTCACGTTGGTCAACATCCTTACTTACTCGAATCTCTTCTACTACCCGCGCTTCTTTATTTACCACCGGTACTTCAGCACGCTCAGTCAACTCAATATCACGCTCCTGGAAGTTGGATAATTCGTCACCCGACACAGGACGGTCAACAGATTCACGCTCCACATGTACATGTTCTTCGCGTAGCCTAATGTTTTCTTCTACAGGTCGTTCTACTATCCGGCTTCTCACGCGTACTCCGCCTCTTTCCACTTCCCTCTTACCTACTTCCAGGTTTTCCTGGATGCGTGGAATAGTTGTTTCCTCATGACCTGTTCTGTTTCTGTCTGTGTCATTAGAATAGCTGGTTCTTTCATATCCATACTGTGTCGCTCTTTCATCTACATCAATTGCACCACAATCATCCAATATATCTGCAGCTTTTTCTGCCTGATCTTCGGTTTGCGTGTGCACGGTTACAATACAGTTTGCTCCTTGCCCTACTTTCGAATAGCGGTCCGCATCATCCTTATCGCCAAACAAGGATTTGAAAAACCGGGTAATTCCATTCTCCTCATGCCTGTCATTGCTTGTGCTCCTGCTACCCGACACATTGGAGGTGCCAGTACCAGATGAAATGTCTACTGATTGACGGGGAATGCCAATGCTTTCCAATTGTTGAACTGCCTTTTGAGCTTCTGAAGGATTGTCAAAAAATCCTACTACTGTTTGTGCCATAATTGTTCTGTTTTAAATGGTTGATAAATGGCAGCAACAACTTTAGTCTGTAGAGTTGTTGCCGCTACGTTCTACATGAACGTGTTCTTTCAATAACGTAATTTCCTGTACCAGTGGAGATTCGGTAACCCTCCGGGTAAGGTGTATCTCTTCTATTACTTCGTATTTTTTTTGAACTACAGTTATTTCTTTCAAGACTGTAATGATTGTTTTGTTGCCTTCGTAGCGTATTGCTGGTGGAGGTGTGTCTAAAACCTTTGAGCTTATTGGTACATGCTCAATATCATATGATTCATTGATGATAGGCAGATTAACGACTGCTGTTTCTTCCGTTACTGTCTTTCGAATGCGGACTTTGCCGGTTTCAACGATTTCTTTCTCAACTACAGCATGCTCATGAATTACCGGAATAGTTTCTTTTGTACTTCTTTCAACACTTTGATTCTGCTCATCGGGAAGACCAAACACCCTGTCTTTTTCCATGCCAGATAACTAACGAATACTATGCCCTTTTGAAAATGCGGCAGAACGCACTTCTTATCGCAGAGTCTGTGATGCATGTAGGCCCCAAAGCTCGGAGAATATGTAGCAGCACAACAGTAAACTGATCTTAGTACACTGCCTTTCTACCTGGATGAGCTTTTTTATCGCTGGCAGAAGACTGCGTAAAGAGAGGGAGCATGTTAAAAGCAGCTATTTTGTATTATTATATTTATGAGGTGCTGCTTTGCCAGTAGCCCGCCTCCCAAAGTTCTTTATTGATCTATTTATGAATATGGGCTGCGGAGACGGGGAGGCAGACGTCATCTAGAACCTACCTGTAGCCCCTGCACCACCGCCTGAACCACCACCAAATTCAAAGCCTGCTTCAGCAGGAGCTGTGGCGCCGAACTTTTCAGCCGTTAGCAAAGACTCAACGTTCTCGATAGTATTGGCACCAGATCTTTTATTTCTGAAAACAAATCCATGTTTAGGAATGCGCAGGTAGCGAATGCAGGCATAGCTAACTGTGATGAGAATCATCCCTACAAGAGACATGGTGATCTCCAATGGGAAGAGGGCATAAATAAAATCGAGGGTATAAACAGCGGCGGCAATCAACAACAACCCTGTACGGATAAGTAGCCTATCCTTTTTGGCTACACCAGCCGCCAGATAAATAAAGGGGATTGCTATGGTAAAAAACCAGATGACACCAGCAAGGAAGTTGGATGTAGTTAGCGGCGTACCAAACATTTCAATGCTTAATCCACTTACAACCAGATAATTGCCGGAAGCATACAACGTAAGCAGCGCAAATTGTGCAATGTGAGTATAGCAACGGTGATATGAGTGGAAATCCTTCTTGTGTGATCGCAGGCGTTGAAATAGTCCATACACCACTGCTGCACTTATCATCACCAAAATAGGAGCAATAGGTTTAATAAAGCTGTCTAGCTCCATAAAATTGCTAAATAGAAAATAGGTCAGCGAGATGTAGCAAAGCACCGCCATTAGCGCATCGGTAAAGCGCAAGGATAGCCATCCGCAGAGTAGCATCAACACGGCCGATACTAAGCGGCTGTCTACAGAAGTATCATTAAAAAGCAATGCGCTGATGATAAAAGCAGGGACCGAAATCATCAAAGCATTGTCAACACCTGCATTATAGTAT
>DASQNW010000523.1:0-9340 GCA_035644775.1 Chitinophagaceae bacterium
CAATCTAAAGAGTTAAAGACCATCAACGATGCGTTGTTCTCGCAGAGGGAAAATGAACTAAAAGCCCGTAGAGAGGCTGAGGAAGCAAACAAGGCTAAAAGCATTTTTTTAGCAACCATGAGTCATGAAATCAGAACTCCTATGAATGGAGTGATTGGCACTACAGCTCTCCTGGCCGAAACTCCCTTGTCTGAAGAACAACGCAGGTATACCGAAATCATCAAATCGAGCGGTGAGAACTTGTTGTCGGTGATCAATGATATTCTTGATTTTTCAAAAATAGAGTCAGGGAAAATGGAGCTCGATGCTCATAGCTTTCATCTGAGAAGCTGCATTGAAGAAATATTTGATCTATTTGCGAGTAAAGCATCCGCTATCGGTGTAGATATGATCTACGAAATAGAAGACCATATCCCCTTGTATGTTATTGCCGACTCCACCAGGCTCAGACAGATATTGATAAACTTGATCGGAAATGCCATCAAATTCACTTCCAAAGGTGAGATATACCTAGGGGTGAAAGGCAAGAATTCATCGAGCGATAACGTTGAACTGAGCTTCGAAGTGCGTGATACGGGCATAGGTATACCGGAAGAAAAACTAAATAATCTCTTCCACGCTTTCACTCAGGTTGATTCGTCTACTACAAGAAAATATGGGGGCACCGGCTTAGGACTTGCGATCGCAAAACGCCTTGTAGAATTGATGGGAGGAAAAATCCAGGCAACGAGCCAACCAGGTAAAGGCACCAGCTTTTTCTTCAATATCCATACAAAACGAAGTGATGAAGATATGCCGGTCATGAGAACTTCTGATGCGGCTGAACTAAGCGGCAAGAAAATATTGGTGGTGGACGACAATGCCACTAATCGATTGATCTTAAAAAAACAACTGGAACTTTGGAACATCGGCTGTGTAGCTGTGGAATCAGGAGAAGAGGTACTCGGGCTGCTTTCAACTAAGGAACAATTCGACCTGATCATTACTGACATGCAAATGCCTTCTATGGACGGCCTGCAACTTGCGCAGCGGATAAAAAAAGTGCATCCTCAGCTACCGATCATATTGCTGTCCTCAATTGGTGATGAGCGCAACAAGAACTTCGACGAGCTGTTTACTTCTGTATTGATGAAGCCTGTGCGGCAGCTTGATCTACTTAAGGCATTGAACAAACAGCTTTCGAAAAGAGAAGTTGTAGAAGAGAAAAAAGCTGCTCAGGCACTTAGTACCGACTTCAGCAGAAATCACCCTCTGAATATTTTAATTGCAGAAGACAATCCGGTAAATCAGACCCTCATCCTGATGATCATGAACAAACTCGGATACACTGCTGATCTTGCTGAAAATGGAGCAAGAGCTATAGAGGCTTTGCACAACAAAAATTACAACATCATTCTAATGGATGTACAGATGCCTGAGATGGATGGTATTGAAGCCACTAAACATATCCGCGCTTTAGATATTGATCAACCGGTAATCATTGCCGTCACCGCCAACGCCATGAAGGATGATAAAGACATTTGCGTTGCATGTGGTATGGACGATTACATCAGCAAACCCATCCAACTGCCGGTGCTAATGAAAGTGCTTGAGAAATGGTCCAAAGAAATGCATTTAAGAACTCCAGTTTACAAGTTGTAAACTGACATCATGCAAGAAGATTTTTGAGCAGGTATGCCACTACGGCTAACAGAGCCACTGCCAAAGCAATGCTGAAGCTTTTTTGCCTTCGGGTGAGTCTAACATGCTTAGGTTGAAAACTCTCGATAGTTCCCTTTACCGCAGCCTGAATAGCTGTCTCGAAATTGATGAGGGCGTTCGTTACCTGCGCATCATTATAAAGCATACTTCCATTTACATTTGACCCATGAAGCGCGATTCGTGTTTGATCTACGCTTAGTGGGAGCAAAGACACCTGGATGTAATTCAAATGCTGTGGATCATTTTCAGCACGCTCATACAAAAATTTCATTGAATGTCGCACCTGGTCTTCAGCAATGAACTTGATGTTACTGACACAATTCGGTAACTCCAGGATTCTTTGTTTTGTCTCAGCTTCGGGAGCATTTACGAAAAATTCTTTGGAAACATAAGTTTGCCTCGGCATAGCAATAGTTTTTGTTGCTAACGTTTAAAGGTGCCCCGGTTAACCAGTAAATCGTAGGATTGGTTGTGCAGTACGGGAAGTTAGTAATAGGATAAAGCTGAAGTTGTATTCGGCTGGTGCTTCTTCGATCAAAAGGTGTCGTTCAAGATAAGAAGCTTTTTGCAGACTCGCAAGAGCAGCGTTTACAGGCGGGTACGGCACGGCCGCTGAGCCCCGACAAAGCTACAGGTTCTCATCTTAAGTAAACGGTTCCGTTCGCTATCAGCAAAAAATCAGGTTTATACCAGCGTCCTTATATTTGTGTGAACCATGAAATGACAATATGGCTCATCAATTTGAGGATTTTGACGCGAACCTTGCAGGTGAAGAAGGAAAGACAGAAGAAACAAAGACACGCTGGTTCAGAAGAATAAAAAAGGGAATTCTAACACCTTCATCAGAAAAAAAGGAGACTCCGGAAGGACTTTGGACAAAATGCCCTGACTGCAACTATATCTGTACCGTTAATGATTTGAGGGAGGCTCTTTTTGTTTGTCCAAAGTGCAATTATCACCACAGAGTTGGGAGCGCAGAATATTACGAGATCCTTTTTGATGATAATTCATTTGAAGAACTCTTTGAAAACATAAGGTCCAAAGATTTTCTAGGTTTTACGGATTTAAAAGCCTACCAACAGCGGCTCGAAGAGACCTGGTCAAAATCGAACCTGCACGATTCTATGAGAGTAGCAGTAGGCAAAGTAAATGAGCATGAAATCGTAATCGCATGCATGGACTTTGAGTTTATTGGCGGCTCTTTGGGAAGTGTGATGGGTGAGAAATTCTGCAGAGCCGTAGATTACTGCTTGCAGCATAGACTACCATTTTTAGTAATTAGCAAAAGTGGTGGCGCACGGATGATGGAAAGTGCCTTTTCACTGATGCAACTGGCCAAGACCAGCGGCAAGCTTTCTCAGCTTTCCGATGCGAAGCTGCCCTATATTTCAATGCTTACCGACCCCACTTTTGGCGGCATATCCGCTTCTTTTGGCATGCTTGGAGACCTTAACATTGCAGAACCAGGTGCGCTCATAGGCTTTGCCGGGCCGCGGGTAATAAAAGAAACTATAAAAAGGGATCTTCCAGAAGGCTTTCAGCGCAGTGAGTTTATACTAGAACATGGCTTCCTGGATTTTATCGTTGACCGTAAAGAATTAAAGGAAAGATTGACAAAGCTACTGCTGCTATTCAAACACTAAGGAGTCGGTCAGGCAAGCAACACAGGCACTGAAGCATACCCCATCTAAGCTCAATGGAAATTAAGAACCGGTCAGCATTTTTTGAATATCATATAGATGATGTCTATACTGCAGGTATTGTATTGAAGGGAACTGAAGTAAAATCACTTAGAGCAGGTAAAGCTAACTTCAACGACAGTTACTGCATTGTTCACAAAGGCGAGCTATGGATTAAGTCATTCCATATCTCTGAATATACTTTCGGAAACATCAATAATCATGATCCTGTTGCAGACCGGAAACTGCTTCTTTCAAAAAAAGAAATCAAGAAAATAGAAGGGAAAATGAAAGAAAAGGGATACACGATTATTCCCCTGCGTTTATTTTTCAACGAAAAGAATATTGCGAAGCTGGAGGTTGGTCTGGCAAAAGGTAAAAAGCTTCATGATAAGCGGCAATCAATAAAAGAACGGGAAACCGAAAGAGAAATAAAGCGGTTCATTAAATAATTATACTTATAAAAACGTTCAGTTCATATGAAGACACTGCTGTTTGTACTGTTCATCCTGAGTGCTTCTATGCTGCGAGGCCAGGATGTTGTTGGTTATTGGTATGGAAATGCCAATGTAAAAAACGGTAGCTCTGCCAACAATTATCTGTTCGAGCTGGTTTTAAAGCAAAATAAGTCGCAGGTTCAAGGTATACTCAATTATTATTTCAGAAATACATTCAGGAGCTTCAAACTGAATGGGTCCTTCAATTCAACTACACGGCAATTGACCCTGTATAATATACCGGTTACCTATTACGCTTCTTCCTCCACCATGGAGGTAGACTGTGCCATGGACTTTGCTGCCACCTTACGTGTAGCGCAGGCAGGATCGAATCTCAATGGGAAATTTACCGGGAGAGAAGCATACAAGAACACCTGCCCTGAAATATTTTTTGATCTGAAACTGAATAAAGAAGCAACAAACCAGGATTCAATTTTAACTGCCTTACGCCAATTCAAAGAAACATACCAGGTGTGGCGTCCATCAGCAACCGACACGCTCATTGCGGCCAATATTATTCAGCGGCCGGTCATTAACTACGTGGTCACAAATCAGTTTAGAGAAAGGCAAAATGAGGTCGTTGATGAAATCTCTGTCGAATCAGATTCCCTGCAGATCGATTTTTATGACAATGGAGAAATTGATGGGGATTCCATTTCTGTTTTTTATAACAAACAATTGCTTGCCTTCAACCGCATTCTTAGTACACGATCTATTCACTTCGACCTTGTGCTCGATACCGCAAAGGAAGTAAATGAAATCACCATGTTCGCTGACAACCTGGGAAGCATTCCACCTAATACCGCCTTGATGCTGGTGTACGACGGTAAACAACGACACGAGGTGAGGCTGCTTAGTACTTTCCAAAAAAACGCAACGGTAATTATACGACGCAAAAAGAAATAGCTTCAGGGTGTTCTAAAACAGTTCCGGCTGCTTCGACTGTGCTTTAACCTCCCACTCCATCATTAAGCTTTTGCTATAGTCTACCAGCTTCGCTCCCACTGCTTTCCAGCCCATTACATCTATCATCCTGGCGAGCTTGAATTTGGCTCTGCGGACCTGTTCGCCACGCCCTGATTGTACTATTAATATAGGCTCTTCCTCCGTGCTCACAGCTTCTAAAATGTTCCCCTTCCCTTCTTTGATAAAAAGGAATCTGGTTCTTAGTGTATTCGTTTCCACCTTAAAGCGCTTAACATTGTACTGGAGCTTATCGTTATCGAGGTATACCGCGGAAATAATCCGCTCCGGATCGAACTTCTCTATCAACATCACGCTTTCAGGATCAAATTTTTGCGTCATCTCCTGATCTGTGATCTCATAAGTTCCGTCAGTGTATATGACAAGAATCTTGTCGTCTGCATCAAAATCACCAAGCTCGATGCCTTTGTTGTCGTGATTTAGTCTTCCAAACTTATCATCAAACCACAACTTGATACTCCCCAGAGTGGCGACTCCCGCTTCCTTAAACTTCACCTGCCGAACCGGATATTTAGTGACCTGGTTGCCAATACTGCTACGGCTCTTTATCTCCAACTCTTCAAAATAAAACTCGAACTCCTTATTTCTTGCAGAGCAATTAGGGCTTAATATCACCCGCACCACTTCGGCTTCTCCATTAGGGTTCACGGAAAAATAGTGCACCTTACTTTTATCCGATCCCTTTGTGAGGTCGTACTCTTTGTCACGCGTGATACCCGTTACGTTGAAGCGCTTTGCGAACGTAATTCCAGTGTCACCGTCAAGATAAATCATGTTGTATGTAGTGCGTTCGTCGTTTTTTCGAAAGACCGCAACATGCAATATCTCCTTGCCGATAAACGCTTTGTCCTGCACCCTTACAATTTTCATAATCCCCCTTCTGGTGAAGACGATAATATCGTCCAGGTCGGAACACTCACAAATAAACTCATCGCGCTTCAGTGATGTGCCAATAAACCCTTCTGCACGATTCATGTATAAGCGGGTGTTTGCTATAGCTACATGCTTTGCCTCAATCACTTCAAACTGTTTGATTTCCGTTTTCCGCTCTTTTCCTTTTCCATACTTCTTCAACAGTCCTTCGAAGTAGGCGATTGCAAAATCTGTCAAATGCTCCAAATCATGTTTCACCTGCTTAATATCTGCTTCCAAAGCTCTGATCTGATTGTTCAATTCATCAATATCAAGCTTGTAAATACGACGTACCGGCTTTTCGGTCAACTTCAAAATATCTTCTCTCGTTACAGCTCTTTTTAGCTGTTTTGAAAAAGGAACAAATGCTTTACCAATTCCTTCTATCACCTTTTCCCACGATTCGTGCTTTTTCTCCAGTTCTTTATAGATCTTTTCTTCAAAGAATATTCTTTCCAGTGAGGTGTGATGCCATTTTTCCTGCAGCTCACCAAGTTTGATCTGGAGTTCTTTTTGCAGTAGCTCTTTCGTGTTATCTGTGGAGATGCGTAACAATTCGTGCACACTTGCAAAGTGGGGCTTGTTGTCTATGATAACACAAGTGTTTGGAGAAATTGAAACTTCACAATCGGTGAACTTATACAAAGCATCGATAGTAATATCGGCTGATATTCCCGGAGCAAGGTCAATAACTATTTCAACTTCTGCTGCAGTATTGTCGGTTACTTTTTTGATCTTGATCTTACCCTGGTCGTTTGCTTTCACGATAGAATCTATCAGCTGCAATGTCGTAACTCCATAAGGTACACTCCTGATGGCAAGCGATTTTTTATCCAGTTCTTCAATATGTGATCTGACCTTTATTCTTCCTCCTCTTTTTCCTTCATTATAATCGCTGACATCAACCATAGCACCGGTCAGGAAATCAGGATACAGCTCAAATTTTTTTCCTTTCAGATGCTTTATAGACGCTTGTATCAACTCTATAAAATTGTGAGGCAATATTTTGGTTGCAAGCCCCACGGCAATTCCCTCTGCCCCTTGTGCCAATAATAAAGGAAACTTAACCGGCAACGCTACGGGCTCGTTCTTTCGTCCGTCATAGCTCAACTGCCAGGTAGTGGTTTTGGGATTAAATACTACCTCTAATGCAAATTTGCTTAGCCGTGCCTCGATGTACCTTGCAGCGGCTGCATCATCACCAGTCCGAACGTCTCCCCAGTTTCCCTGGGTATCAATCAGCAGATCTTTCTGACCCATGTTCACAAGCGCATCGCCAATAGAAGCATCACCATGAGGATGGTATTGCATAGATTGCCCGATGATGTTTGCCACCTTATTGAATCTGCCATCATCCATTTCTTTCATCGCATGTAAGATGCGGCGCTGCACCGGCTTTAGTCCATCTTCCACGGCGGGCACGGCACGCTCCAATATTACATAGGATGCATAATCCAAAAACCAGGTCTTGTATTGACCATTGATGCCCAAGTCACTTTGAACCAGCTCGAAATTCTTGTTTTTAATACCGCTCATCTCTGAATTGATTAACCTTTCTAAATTAAATTAACTGCCACAGAGTTTCTATTGCCTCGTGGCAATTTGTTGTTCCGATTTGTAAATGTGTTCTTTTATGTAGCTCCCGAAAACTTTTGAAAATTCGATCGAGCCTCTGAAGGTCGTATTGTAGGTAGAAAAAAAATTTAACCGGTCTTCTGCCATTGGCAAGGTATCAAAAATCAAAAATGGCACCTTACAGCTATCGGTGACATGTTTCACTTTAGCCAACATCTCACTGCGATTTTGGATCAACTGCTCATCTGGCTTGTATATTGGTGATTCGTAAACATACACCTTGCAACCTCTTGACAAAGCCAGCTCAATGGTTTTTCGAAAATATTTTTCCCGCATAGAGTCCCATTGCATGGCTTTAAAGTATTCCGTGTTTGAGCGATAGGCACTTATAGCTGTATTCCAGGAAGATAAGGCAGGGGCATATCCATTTACATGTTCGGGAATTTCTCTTTTGGTAAGAAAATACATTCCACCTTGCAATGCTTTTAAATAAGTATAGTCACTATAGTAAGCATATTTCAGAAATGGAATGAAGCTATAACGCATGAACACAGGGTCCATCTCGGACACCGTAGCAGCAACAACCGAATCATCAAGAAAGGGAGTAAACCGATAGGTATTGAACGTATTCGCCAGGTTTTTATCAAACGATATAGGAGTAGCATACAAAAAGAAGTATTTAGGCGCTTTCTGATGCTTAAGATAGAGGTAAAGTGATAAATAGTTATCTGCAAAGTCAGAATGATTAAGTCCCAGGTTATACGTTTTGCTTCCCACTATACTATCAATAATTGCTGGATCCATCATCCATTCCGGCTCGCAAGGACCGTGAATAACAATATCAGCTTCTATTTTATGGTTTGTGATGTAACAGGTTTTCAGGTTTATGTTCTTCAATAGTAAATCTTTCACGCATGCATCCAATACAATAAATAAAACGACAATGCTTAATGATAGTATCAGAAGTCTTTTCAACATTTAAAATTGCAAGTAGATGAACCGCTGTGTGCTTCCAAAAGCACCAAATAGAACGATTGCAGCTATAAAAATAAAAAGGTATTTGAAATTAAAACGGCTGGTATTTGCTGTTTTATTGATTGTACGCTCGTACAAAATAAACAACATAGAAAGAACTATGCTTAATCGATTGTTAAAAGTCACTTCTATATTGGCCCCTCCGTTGATCAACCAACTACTCCAACTGACATCTGGGTTGATAAAGTGAGTGAAGTTGAAAAGATATTGAAAAATATGTACGGCTTTGTCAATAGAGGGAGATCTAAAAAAAATGAGGCTGAGAGCTACCAACAGGAAGACCGTTGTATAGTTGAGCGCACGGTTCCACCTACCTGGTAAAAACCTTATTGCAGATCCTGGATTCCTCTTAAACGTTACTTCTATCAGAATATACAGCGCATGCAACAAGGCATAGCAAATGAAAGTAAACCCCCAGCCGTGCCATAAACCACTCAGAAAGAAAGTGACAACAATGGCCAGAACAGTAGCCTTTTGCTTATAACGCCTGAAATGAAAGTTTATAGGATAATAAATATAAATAGTAAGCCAGTCAACTAAGGAGATATGCCATCTTCTCCAAAAATCGGAAATGGAAATTGACCGCAGGGGTAAATTGAAGTTTTCTTTTAGTTTGAAGCCAAAGAGATGAGCGCTCCCCATCGCCAAATCCATGTAGCCTGAAAAGTCGAAGTATAACTGCAGGAGAAACAACAATACAGCAACCCAGGCATTTGCACCCGATATTGTTATTGGGCTGTCATAAAAAGGCGTGGTAATGGCTGAAAGCCTATCGGCAAGAACCAATTTTTTGAATAATCCCAGCAAAATTCTGTTAACACCCTTTATGCAGTCTTCAGGAATTGCCATTTTTCCCCTCACGTTATTTAGTTGCCCTATAAATTCCTGGTACCGCATGATAGGCCCCAGGCTCACCTTTGGAAAGAAAGAATTGAAAAGCAGGAAATGAACAAAATT